>DASTKD010000273.1:0-6488 GCA_035716135.1 Ktedonobacteraceae bacterium | reverse complement strand
CTTATCGTCTCCATAAGTCCCACCGCCACTCCCCGGACACCCCACCCCCGGATGCCCACAAGGGGCATCCCTACATGACACATGCGCCCCACCCCCCGGTCATCACGGATGGGGGGCGGTGGGGCCATCCCGTAATGTAGGGACGCCCCTTGTGGGCATCCGGGGGCTTTCACTGGGAGGTTTTTTGAAAGGCGCTCGTCCGGCCTGTCATCCTTCGCTGCGCTCAGGATGACAGCTTGCTGGTCCCTTTCTTAAAAAACCTCCCAGTGAAAGGCGTCCGGGGGGTGGTATCCGGGCATGGGCGTCCGGGGGTGGGGCGGCGTCTGGCGCGGCGTTGTAATCATGGGTTATGATATGATTGTATAGTATGGATTGTAGGCTGTGTGCTACTCTCGCAAGGCGGGGACGATATGCAATCGACGGCTTCGACATGGTTTTGCGCTACCTGTGGCGCGGCGAACGAGGTGGGAGAATCCGTTTGCTTTTCTTGCAACCAGGCGCGCGGCGGGTATACGAACGCGCCTGTTGCTGATAGCGTGGAGTTGCTGCATGGTCGCTACCGGTTGCTGACGCAGGTGGGTGTGGGTGGCTTTGGCGAGGTCTACAAGGCGCTTGATACACAGCGTAACGAGCGCGTGGTTGCCATTAAACAGATCAACCTGCGCGGCCTGTCGCCACAGAAGACCATCGAGGCTACCGACACCTTCAACCGCGAATTGCATATCCTCTCGCCTCTCAAGCATAGCAGCCTGCCGCGCATCTACGAACACTTCACCGATCCCGACCACTGGTACCTGGTGATGGAGTTTCTGGAGGGCGAGACGCTGGAACGCTACCTGGAAAGCCGCCTGAAGCAGCGCTCCTATGGTAGCGCAAATACGCCGGGCCTGCTGCCGTCCGAAGAAATCTTCTCGCTGGCGTTTCAGTTATGCGACGTGCTGGATTATTTGCACGAACGCCAGCCGCCCATCATCTTCCGCGACATCAAGCCGGCCAATATCATGCGTTCTGGCTCCGGGCATGTGTGCCTGATCGATTTTGGCATCGCGCGTTTCTTCACGCCGGGACGCGCAAAAGATACTACCCCGCTTGGCTCGCCCGGCTATGCCGCGTCGGAGCAGTATGGCCGGGCGCAGACGACCGCGCGCTCCGACCTGTACAGCCTGGGCGCGCTGCTGCATTACCTGCTGACGGGCGACGACCCCTCGGAAACGCCGTTCCAGTTCGCGCCCCTGCCCCGGTCAAACCCTCCCCTGGCCGGAATGCAGCAGTTGGAAGCGCTCATTACGCGCATGGTGGACGTGGACAGCAGCCAGCGACCCGCCTCGGCGCGCGAAGTCAAAGAAGAGTTGCAGGGCATCGCCTCTCTGGTGGAGGAAAGCGCCATGCCGCGCCTCTGGTCGCCTCCGCCGGGCCTGCCGCCCGATCCAGAGGCAGAGGGCGCGTTACAGCAGCAGGTACAAATACAGGTACAAAAGCACAGGTCCACCACGCGGCGCAAGTTCCTCAAACGCAGCCTGATTGGAGGAAGCGTGGTTATCTTTGGCACCGGTATTATCGGCGCTCTTTTGACAAGCCTGGCTAGTGGAAACGCAAGCCAGTCAATTGGTCAAGACTCCGGCACTTTTCGCATACAACAAGGCGTCACGAATATGGCCCTGTCGCCCAATGGCAGGCTGGCCGCGTTTGTCAATAGCGGTACCGATGTGCAAAACGGCAGTGGGTCTATCTACAACGAGATACACATTTATCAGATTGAACAGGGTAGTGTAAGCAATGTGTTGTCTGAATCGCCCGGAAATATAGGGAGGGTGATTAACACACTGGCATGGTCGCCTGATAATAAGCATCTCGCCGTTGGCTTCACTGATGGCACCATCACTGTCTGGAATATCAGCGCTGGAGTGGCAGAATCTACCTTTAGCGGGTCGAACAGCACGATAGAGAACATGGCCTGGTCGCCCGACGGCTTGCTTATCGCTTCCAGTGGAGTAGGGGAAGCGCTGCGTATCTGTAAAACGGACGGCACGGTCGTTTTAAAGTATGCCGGTAATTCAGTCAGTGAAATACGATTCCTGGCCTGGTCGCCCGATAGCAAGCGCATCGTCACCCAGTACGACTCACTGAACGCTCAGCCCGCTCAAACGTTCCTCCAGGTATGGGATGTGCAAACAAGCAAGACCCTTTTCACCTTCGGGGATGCAACCACGATACAGGTAGCCTGGTCGCCCGACGGCAATCGTATTGCCTCGGTGAGTACCGATTACAACGTCAACCTGTTTAACGCCTCGAACGGCGGGCTTCTCCAATCGTATCCCATTCATGGCGACTCATCCGCCGATTCGTTCTGGCCCGTTCAACTACTCTGGTCGCCCGACAGCAGGTATCTTGCCCTGGACAATAGTGATTATACTATACAAATATGGGACACGCGAAACGACGCTACGGGAAACTTCCCCGCGCGTACCGGTCGGTCGCGCACCATGCTCTGGCAACCCGACGACCAGCTCTTCATCATCGACGCCTCCCAGAACACGCGCATTATTGACCCCGGCGGGATATAACGCCGCGTCAAGTCAAATAAAAAGGCGGGAACGCTATGCAATCGACGGCATCGACCTGGTTCTGCCCCACCTGCGGCGCGGCTAACGAGATTGGCGAGAGCGTCTGCTTCTCGTGCAAGCGGGCGCGGGTTGAAGCGGCGAGCCAGTCTGCTGCCGGGGACGAGGACGAGCTGTTGCATGGGCGCTACCGGCTGCTGGCGCAGGTGGGAATGGGGGGCTTTGGCGAAGTCTACAAGGCGCTGGATACGCAGAACCAGGGGCGTATTGTGGCGATCAAGCAGATCAACCTGCGCGGCCTCTCGCCGCAGAAGACCATCGAGGCCACCGACACCTTCAACCGCGAACTGCACATCCTGGCTCCCCTGCACCATCCCAACCTGCCGGGTATCTTCGATCATTTCACCGACCCCGATCACTGGTACCTGGTCATGGAATTTATTGAGGGCGAAACCCTGGAACGCTTCCTGGAAGAGCGACTCAAACAGCGCATCTACGGAATCGCGCAGACGCTCGTATTACTGCCGCTGGAAGACATTTTCGCGCTAGCCTTGCAACTGTGCGAGGTGCTGGACTACCTGCACGGCCAACATCCGCCCATCATCTTCCGCGATCTCAAACCCGCCAATATCATGCAAACGGGACCAGAGCATATCTACCTGATCGACTTTGGCATCGCACGCTTCTTCACGCCGGGTCGCGCGAAAGACACCACCCCGCTCGGCTCGCCGGGCTACGCGGCCCCGGAGCAATATGGGCGGGCGCAGACCACCGCGCAATCCGACCTCTACAGCCTGGGCGCGCTGCTACACTACCTGCTCACCGGCAATGATCCCTCCGACACTCCGTTCCAGTTCGCGCCGTTGCCCTTGCTCTCTCAAACGGCTCAGGCTGCAACGCAGGAGCTGCAAACGCTCATCAGGCACATGGTGGAGATGGACAGTAGCCAGCGCCCGGCCTCGGCTCGTGAGGTCAAAGAGGTGTTGCAGCGCATCGCTTCTCTGGTGAAACAAAGCGCCGCGCCGCGCCTCTGGTCGCCCCCACCAGGTCTGCCGCCCGACCCGAAGGTGGAGGGTGCCTTGCAGCAACAGGTACAAATGCACCTCCATTTGCATAAAACCAGCACCCGGCGCAAGTTTCTCAGAAACAGCCTCATCGGCGGCACCGTACTCGTCCTGGTGGGTGGTGTGGTCGTGCCTGTCCTCGCCAGCATCGCTCATGAACAAAGAAGTGGATCGGACGTGTCCACTCCACCACCTCCCCAAACCGTCTCGGATATCGTCTGGTCGCCCGATGGCACACAGGTAGCAATTGCCTACAGCAGAACCGTCACTACGGATGGGAGCAGCTATACAACTGGTGCTTTATACCTCAACCCGGTCGGGCAGGGTCCGGCGAACCTCCTCTATAGCGCCCAGCCCGGCATTAGCGCGCTGGCCTGGTCGCCCGATGGCACGCTCATAGCGTTCAGTGCGACCGGCAGCAACGTCATCACGGTGATGAATACGAGCAACAGAGGGATCATCATCGAGTATCCGGCCTCTATCGGCCAGGTGGAGAACATCGCCTGGTCGCCCGATGGCACGCTCATCGCTTCCACCGGATGGCAGGAAGTACTGCGTATCAGTAAAGCAAGGAATGGCAGCACCGTCTCAACGTATGCTGGAAACTCAGCCGGTGAAAAAAGATTCCTGTCCTGGTCGCCTGATAGCACGCGCGTCGTCACCCGTTACGACCCGCCAAACATTCAAGCTTCTTCATCGACTCTCCAGGTATGGGACGCGCGGGGGGGCAAAATCCTCTTCACCTTCGGCGCATTGGATATGCTGCAAGTAGCCTGGTCGCCTGACGGCCATACCATCGCCTCAGTGAGCGTGAACGGCGTCATCTCCCTGTATAATGCCCTCAACGGCGAAATCATCAAATCCTATATAGTGCAGGAAAACAACATTCTCGGCGTCGAAGCCCCTCAGCCTGTGAGCCTGTTCTGGTCGCCCGACAGCACATACCTGACCCTGGACAATGGAGCAGCCCAATTGCAGATATGGAACGTTAAGAACGACCATACCACCTCTGTAGCCGCCAACTTCGACCCTCCCAGGGCTGCCAGGTGGCTCCCCAACGGGCAGTTCACCCTCATCGATGGCTCAAACGACACCAACACCATTGACATAAGGGGTCTGTAGAGTTGTCCGCCGGCTTTTCGAAAGTCGAGGAAAAGACTTTGTGTGTAAGGGGAAGAGGCAAGGCGACCGCAAGGGTCGCCTCTACTATGACACGGCGGGAAACCACAGGCGTTCTTAGTAGAGGCGACCCTTGCGGTCGCCTTGCCCTTATCCTTCTCTGCGGTCGCCTTTCTACGCCAGTAATCATTCACAAACACAACCAAACCTGTTACAATAGCCGCAAATCGCAGGGGATAGAATGGAAGTTTTACGCTATGCAAGGAATGCCGCCGACACCGTCTTCGTCAACTACCCTCAATGCTGCTATGCTCAGGAAGGCCATTGGGCGGTATTATAAGGAGTTGGATGAGTATAAGGGCAAGGCGGATTATGAACTGGCTTTGCGCAGCGCGTTCCAGAATTTGCTGGCCGATGGGGCGCGTCACGTCGGCTGGACGTTGATACCGGAACAGACCATCGAGGGCGGCATCCGGCCCGATGGCGTCATGCGCGACACCAACAACCTGCGGCGCGGCTACTGGGAGGCCAAAGGGCCGGAAAGCGACCTCGATAAAGAGATTGCCCTCAAGATCAAGAAGAATTACCCGCTCACCAACACCATCTTCGAGAACACGCGCCGCGCCGCGCTTTACCAGGGCAAGCGCAAAGTCCTGGACCTCGACATGACGAAGATCGACGATGTGCAGGACGTGTTGCAGCAGTTCCTCAACTATACCGAGCCGCACATCGAGAAATTCCAGACGGCGGTGCTGGAGTTCAAGGCGCGTATCCCCGCCCTCGCGCGCGATCTGCTCGACATCATCGAAAAGGAACACCGCGAGAATAAGCGTTTCATCACCGCCTTTAACAGCCTCGCCACTATTTGCCGCCAGTCGCTCGATCCCAACCTGGACGACAAGGCCATCGACGAAATGCTGGTGCAGCACCTGCTCACCGAGCGCATCTTCCGCACCGTCTTCAACAATCCCGATTTCGTCAACCGCAACGTCATCGCCGCCGAAATCGAAAAGGTCATTGCCGCCCTCACCAGCCGCTCATTCAATCGCCAGGAATTTCTCAAGCATCTTGATCGCTACTACGTCGCCATCGAAGGCACCGCGCGCGGCATCGAAAGCTGGAGCGAGCGCCAGGAATTTCTCAACACCGTCTACGAAGGCTTCTTCCAGGGCTTCTCCGTCAAGCAGGCCGACACGCACGGCATCGTCTACACGCCGCAGGAGATCGTAGACTTCATGTGCAACAGCGTGGAAGAAGTACTCAAGCGCGAATTTGGGTTCAGTATCGCAGATGCGGGCGTGCAAATCCTCGACCCCTGCGTCGGCACAGGCAGCTTCATCGTCAACCTCGTGCGCCACCACATCCCGCGCAGCAAACTCAAGCACAAATACCAGCACGACCTCTTCTGCAACGAAATCATGCTGCTGCCCTACTACATCGCCTCGCTCAACATCGAACACGAATACTACGAGCGCATGAACGAATACCTGCCCTTCGAAGGCATCTGCTTCGCCGATACCCTCGAACTCGCGCAAGGCCAGCAGCTCTCCATGTTCGTCGAACAAAACACCGAACGAGTCCAACGCGAAAAAGACGCACAGATTATGGTAGTGATCGGGAACCCGCCATATAACGTGGGGCAGAAGAATGAGAATGATAATAATAAGAACAGACGCTATGCTATTGTTGATGGAAGAATACGCGAGACATATGTGAAAGATTCAAAAGCTTCGCTTACTATTAC
>DASTKD010000272.1:0-2330 GCA_035716135.1 Ktedonobacteraceae bacterium | reverse complement strand
GACATCGCCCGGCAGGAAATAGGTGGTCGCCAGGTTGAGGCGCGCCTCAATATACACTTCCGCGTCCAACCGCTCGAGTGTCAGCGCGCGCTCTAACGCTTTGCGGGCGCGCGCCAGAATGTCTATGCCGCCGTTTGCTCGCAAAGCCTTCTGTGTATCAACATTAATGAAGTCGATATTGCATACTTCAAATGCTCTGGCAATGCGCCAGTCACCCAGGGCAACCAGGGCAAACCCGGTATAACGAGGGCTTTTGATGGCGCGTCCCAGAGCAAGACCGCGTCGAATATGGGTGAGCGCGCCCTGCATATCGCCCAGATCTTGCAGGATGTTCCCCAGTACGACATTATCCCAGCTTAACTGCTCCTTTTCGCTGATGCGCTCTGCCACGGCGATGCTGCGCCTGATCCACTCCTCTGCTTCAAGCAGGTCGCCGCTTCGCGCCGCGACATCGCCCAGATTCCCGGTGACGAACGCGACATTGGGTTGATCGCTGTTGCGTTCAGCCATGCCCAGCGCGCGCTGGAAGTAGGTACGCGCAATATCGTTCTCGGCTCGCATAGCATAAACCGCGCCCAGGTTGCCGTACACCATTGTCAGAGCGGATACCTCGTCATGTTGCTCGAAGATAGCCAACGCGCGTTTCAAATGCACAAGTGCCTCATTATATTGACCAAGCGTGGCGGCAATGATGCCGAGGAATTCGTGGCAACGCCCAAGTTCAAGCGCGCTGCCAATCGTGGCGAGCGCGGTGCGCGTTGGCAATTCCGAAGCGGTGATAGGCAGGTCGGGCTTGTCCGGCTGCTGATTTTGTATCGCCTCTTCGAGCATGTTGAGCGCTTCTTGCGTATAGCGCTGCGCCCTGTCATAGTTGCCCCGGTGCCAGTTGATGTTGCCCTGTTGCACATGCAAACATGCCCAGGCCGCGCCAGATGTTACGCCCGTGTCCAGCATGGCCTGTTTTCCCTGCTCGTAACACTGCCAGGCGTGATCAAAATCGGAGGTTTCAGCCCAGGACCTTCCGATTTCCCGCAAAATGAGCGCGCGTCTCTGCGCTTCCGTCTGACGATTTTGGTGGGTTTCTTCACGGTGATGCTGAGCGCGTAGCTCGAGTACGCGCTCGTAAAGATGGCGCATTTCCTCGTAGTTGCCGTGAATATTGTTGCACTCGGCGACTCGCTCCAGCAGGCTTGCCAGGTGCAAGGGGTCTTCAATTTTAGGCGACTTCACATTTTTGCCGTGAGAGATGGCTTCAATGGCCTTGCGATAGTAATGCTCTGCTTCGGAATAGGCCGACAGCGTATAAGCGCGATTGGCAGCCAGTTCGGCATATTTTGCCAGCGATGCCGCATCGCTGCCTCCCCTGCTTAGATGGTGCGTGATGGCGGCTGCCACTTCATCCTCGCTACCGGGATGCGCCAGCATGAGCGCGTTAGCTGCGCGGCGGTGCAATTGCGCTCGCCGCGCCGCCGAGAGGCGATTATACAGGTGACTGACAATCAAGGGATGCCAGAAATTATAGGTGATATGCGTGCCGGTCCCCTCTTCTGTCAGCAAGCCGGCTCGCAAGGCTTCTTCGAGCATGTCAAGAATAGCATCTTCGTGAATGTTCTGATCCCCGACCATGTAGGCAAGCTGGCTGAATTCGAACGAACCACCGAGAACCGCGACCTTGCCTAACAACGTCTGGCAATCGCTGCTGAGCCGGCTCAGACGCCGATCCAGTACAGCAGTGATGGTTTCCGGCATCGTTGAAGGAAGGGGCGTACTCACCGCTATCTCTTTCTCGCTCTCTGCTACCTGCATGGAAAGCGCGAGTGCGCTTCTCTCATCAGGTAGCAGGCCGCTTTCGCTGACTCGCGCCAGTTCCTCCGCAAAAAAGGGATTGCCGCCCGCCTGCGACTGGATACTTTTGATGATAACCTGCGGCAGGTGCGCGACCAGCGACTCGATTTGTCCATCGTCCAATGGCTGCACTGGCAGCGTGACAAGCGCCTGTTCGCGGCGCAAGTCGTTGAGCAGGGTGCGCAGGTTTGAGGTGGGCGCGAGTTCGATGTCTCGACAGGTCGCCACAATGGCGATACGCTCATTTTGCATATGGCGAACGACATACGCCAGCAATTCAAGACTGCTATCGTCTGTCCAATGCAGGTCGTCCAATACTATCAAAAGTGGTCTTGTGCGGCTCATGATACTGAGGAGCGCGGTCGTGGCTTCCCACAGGTGCAACCGCTCCTGTTCGGGCGTAAGTGGCGACGCGGTTTTAGCAGGCGAATCATCAATGGTCAGGTGCGCGGCCAATTCGGGCGCAAGGGTGCGCAGCCTTGTCA
>DASTKD010000271.1:0-10415 GCA_035716135.1 Ktedonobacteraceae bacterium | reverse complement strand
GGTCGCCCTGGCACCACGCGGTCGCCCTGGCACCACGCGGTCGCCCTGGCACCACGCGGTCGCCATGCCCACCCCTTGCGGTCGTGCCTTGAAACAGTTGATTTCTTTGACTGTTGGGACTACAATACATAGCAACAGGTTCTGGCTGAGCCTTTTATTTTATCTGTGACATATCCTCCTTGAAAGGAGTTCAACCTCGTGAGTAGTAGAGGATTGACTAAAATTATCGGGAGCATCATCCTGACTGTCCTGTGGGTGTGTGGCTTCGTTTTCATCAAACGATCGCTCATCATCGATTTTGGAGGGGGTATCACCTTCAACTTCAAGATGGCCGTCATCCTGGTTGGTCTGGTCATCATCGTGTTCTACAATATTTTTTATCGCTCAAACGCTGAAGTCACCAAGCTCAGTTTTACGGTCGCGCTGACAATTGCCTGGATCTCGCTGATGATTTTCTACCATTTCCAGCCGTTGCAAGGCACTGAAGCGGAGTATGCCGCTGGTATTGAATATGATGGCTCGGTTGGTTTCTTTGCCATCGTCAGCGGTCTGCTGGTCTGCCTGCTATGGGTTCGTTTCTTCTCGGACGAGATCTCCCTGGAAGACAAAAAATAGGGGCGCGAATTTATCGCGCCCTTTCCCTCTGCTTTCCCTTTCCTGTTAATGCCGGAAATGTCTCTGATCGGTAAAGATCATAGCGATGGCATAATGGTTTGCCGCGCGAATCGCCTCCTCGTCGCGCACAGACCCGCCGGGCTGGATAATGGCCGTAATGCCGCTTTTAGCCGCCGCTTCTACCCCATCGGCGAAAGGGAAGAAAGCATCCGAGGCCAGCACGGAGCCGCGCGCGCGTTCCCCGGCTTTCTCCAGCGCCAGTTGCACGCTCGCCACGCGGTTCATCTGTCCTGCGCCCACGCCCAGCACCGCCAGTTTGTGCGCCAACACAATAGCATTCGACTTCACATGCTTGACCACCTTCCAGGCGAACATCAGGTCCGTCACCTCTGCCAGCGTTGGTTCGCGTTCGGTCACGACGCGATAGGTGATCTCCTGCCCTCCCCATGTGTCGGACGTTTGCAATAACAGCCCTCCACTGATACTGCGCACCTCCAGTTGTTTCCCACCCTGTGAATTGTAGTTGCCATTCGTCTCGAACGGGCTATGCGTTGCCAGCAGGCGGATATTCTTCTTGCGGCGCAGGATTTCTAACGCCTCAGGCGTAAATTCCGGGGCAATGACGGCTTCATAAAACAGGTGGTTGATCTCGCTGGCCGTTTCCGCATCGATAGGCCGGTTAGAGCCAATGATACCGCCATAGGCCGAGATAGGATCACCGGCGTGCGCTTTGTTATACGCCTCCACCAGCCTGTCATCGCAGGCCAGCCCGCACGGGTTGGTGTGCTTGATGATGGCAATGGTGGGCGCGCTGAAACTCTGTACCGAGGCCAGCGCGGCATCCAGGTCGAGCAGGTTATTGTACGAGAGTTCTTTGCCATGCAAAATCTCTGCCTTTGCCAGCGATGGCTGTGTTGTTTCGCTCGCCGGCTCCTGCCAGGCATAAAAAGCAGCCTGCTGATGCGGATTTTCGCCATAGCGCAATTGCTCAATTCGATGCAGAGAGAGTGTCAATTCTTGCGGGAAATATTCCGGCTCCGCTGCCTGCGAGCGCAAGTAATCGGCGATGGCGCTGTCATAGCTGGCGGTATGCTGGAAAGCAATAGCAGCCAGTCGCCGCCGCGTATTATCGCTCACCTCGCCCTTTTCGCGCCATTCCTGCATGACCCGTTTGTAATCTTGTGGACGCGCCAGCACGATGACATGCTCAAAATTTTTGGCTGCCGCGCGTAACAGGGAGACGCCGCCAATATCGATCTGCTCTAACGCTTCGTCCAGCGTTGCGTCGCCTCGCGCCACCGTATTGACAAATGGGTACAGGTTTACCACGACTATATCGATAGGCGCAATATCGTGTTCTCGCAATTCGCGCATATGCGTCTCGCTGTCGCGCCGCGCCAGAATGCCCCCAAAAATCGCCGGGTGCAGCGTCTTGACACGCCCATCAAGTATCTCCGGGAAGCCTGTCAGCGCACTGATCGCCTGCGTTTTGACACCCGTCTCCTTTAATACGCTGGCGGTGCCACTGGTTGAGAACAGGTTGACGCCGTGAGTCTGCAACTCACGTCCCAACGCCACGATGCCTTCGCGGTTGGCGACGCTCATGATGGCTCGCATAGGTCTACTTCATCCTTTCTGCTTCTATATATCGCATCCCATACCAGTATACTCTATCCACCGTTCCACTGGTTGGAAAGCAGGGTTGAGAAACCTTAACCGCAATCCGGTACTTTCATACCAATTTTCGAAGCAGTCATGCAAATAGAGGGATTTGACTATGGTAATATCCCAACCGTAATCAGTAATTCCACAGGGCTTCAAGAAAATGCAAAACACATCATGGAACGCATCCATGACAACTTCTTGAAGGGGGAATGAAGAGCGCGTTGGAAACGAACATATTCCAGGGTGTGACGCGCTCGCGGGAACCTGATATATCGCATGTGTGTCGCAAACGCTGATTTCTATGTATGGTCAGCCGGGCATCCGTATGTCCGAAAAAGAAAAATAAAGCGACACAGCTAAAGGAGATTGGTAAAATTATGAAAAGGTCACGACGTAATCCTTTCGGCGCAAGTCCGAGGAAACGCCGGCGTTTGTCGCCGTTCATGCTCGTTGGTGTCCTCGTTTCGCTGGGGGTAGCGGTGGTGGGAGCTGTTGTGTTCGTGCTGCCGCGTATAGGGTCACACGCGGCGGCGGTCAATGGCGATTGCACATTGGTCGTACCCGCTCAGCCCTTGACGGCGACTGGCCTTGCCACCCCGTACAAGCTGATGGCGACCGATCCGGCCAATGGTCCCTGTAACGAGGCCAACGGCGGCCAGGCAGCATTTGTGCAGGCGGCGGTTTTCGACCCGGCCACCAACAGTATCTCGGTTTACAATCCGCTGGTCATTGACAATGGCACACAGCCAGCCATGGCCCCGGTTGTACCGCAAATCCCGGCCCAGGCCATCGTGGGTATCTGGTTCGGCTTCAATGGCAATAATTTAACCTTACAGAATCAGACCAATAGTTTGCGAGACGGCAAGTGCGTCAACGGCACGCGGGGTTCTATCTTTGGGCAGGTGTCATACTGCAACGCTCCGGCCTTTTTCCAGGCCGCGAACCAGGCAATTCAGGCTGGCAAGCTGGTGCCACCGCAGTTGGGCAAAGCCAAAGACGGTCTGACCTGTCCTACTGTGCGCGACTTCTCGGTTGTTGACCAGGATCAGAGCGACAACGTTACGACATCGTACCTGGTGTTGGGGAATGGACAAACGGCGCAGATGAACAAAGCCAATGCCACAGCTTTACAAAACTCGCAGGTGCAAACGAACGGCAGCGATAACCGCTTATTGTCTATTGCCCTGGATGGCGCGCTTGGCTGCACACCCTGGATGGCTCCCGATCTCGCCGACCCCGGCCAGATGGTGACGGCTCTGCCACTTGATGAGCTACAGGCTGCCGCGCACCAGGCCCAGCCGGTTGCACTGGTACCGGCTGGCGATCCGATGACGCTGGTCAACGGCAACACCAGTTTCAACAAGGTAAATCTCTATCGCGCGGGAGTTGACCAGCCGGCGGTGCAGTTTGGCACGATGAACAACGGCAACACGCGCACGTACTGCTCTAATCTGCTCGCGGTTGCGCCGGCTCGTTTGCAGCTTGACGCGCGCCTGACCAAAGGGCGTCCCTCGGCTGATCCTGCTGTCGCCAATTCGCTGTTCACCTTCCTGGCGCAGCGTTTCGTGAATACCTTTGAAGCCAACGGGCTGAATTGCGCGAAATTGCTGGGTACGGCAGACCCGGTGAGCGTAAAGACCGATGGCAACGGTGTGGCTATCAACGCCACCATTAACGGGACGACGATCACTACTCCGATGGATTGTGCCGTCAATGGCAATGTGCTGGTAGGCTGCAATGGCACCACCACCATCAATGGTGTGAGCTGTAGCTTCGTGGTTGACAGGAACGCCCACCAGATACAGATTACCTGCCCGGCTGCGCAACCACAGCCATAAAAAAGCAGGCATAAAAAATCGGGGCGCGATCAATCGCGCCCCGATTTTTAGGATCTCCGTTCATCAGAATGATTTGTAGCTCTCGCCCGACAATTTGGGGCCACAAGGCGACCGCAAGGGTCGCCTCTACTAAGAACGGGCTTCTCTGGCTGTCGCAGTCATAGTAGAGGCGACCCTTGCGGTCGCCTTGTGGCCTCCCTGGCCGCCTCTTTTCACCCAGAAGGATATAGTTTCCTTTATGCTTCGGCGACGGCGGCTTCCAGTTCAGCCACGAGTTCGGCGATCGAGGGACGACCGGGGAACTCAGGGTAGACGTTGGCGTTGCGGTTCGTGCGCGAATGATGACCGAATTTGACATACCCGTCAATTAAGGCGAAGAGGGTATGATCGCGGCCTACGCCAACATTAGTGCCGGGCTTGATTTTGGTACCGCGCTGGCGAACGATGATGCTTCCTGCTGTCACCAGTTGTCCATCGTAGCGTTTCACGCCGAGCATCTTAGGCTTGCTGTCGCGTCCATTGCGAGAGCTGCCTACACCTTTTTTATGTGCCATGTCTTATTTCTCTCCTTCGGCTTCAGCATCCTCGCCGGTCTTCCTTACGCGGCGGCGGCGAGTGGGCTTTTGCTCTTCCCCGGCTTCAGTCTCTTCAGTGGATGCTGTCTCAGGGGCCTCGGCCTCGCTCTCGGCAACGGGAGTTTCGGCGGCTGGCTCAGCTTCAAGAGCGTCCTCTTCCTCGTCCTGTCGCAAGACAGGAGCCTCGCCCGTTATCAGGCTCTTGCCAGCCGAGACGATGTCGTCGATGGTGAAGACCGTGAGTTCCTGGCGATGGCCCCGGCGATGCCGGTAGCGTTTCTTGGGTTTGTACTTGAAAACAATCAATTTCTCGCCGCGAGCGTGCTCAATGGCGGTTGCCAGTACCAGCGCGTCAGCCACCAGGGGCGAACCAACCATCGTGTTGTTCGCATCTGAGATAAGCAGCACCTCGTCGAACTGTACCTGCTTACCTACTTCGACTGCCAGCCGATTGACCTCGAGCTTCTGGCCCACGGACACCTTGTATTGTCTTCCACCGCTTTTAATGACTGCAAACATGTTTTTGTTGTGCCTTTCTCTATTCCTTCTCCGCGCGACTCTGAGGATACGTGGAAGGCACGGGTGGATGGCCTTCAGCACAGTTCCATTGACGGATGAGACGCGGTGTAGCGTAGCGCGTCCGTTGAGAGTCATATCTTACCATAGATGCGGAGGGGGTTCCCCTGCTCATACTCATGGGGAGTGTGACCACCAGAGCCAGTATTGCCCTCGTGGACATACTGCGGATGATTCGCAGCGTTATCATAGCAACCTTTAGCAAGGTTGTCAAGCCTGGAATCTCTATTGGAAATACATGTGAAGATTCCAATCAAACGAAAATTATTGACCAAAAGTTCTAAAATTGGAACATTTGACCTGAAAAAGCTTGACATGCCAGTTGATTAGGGTATAATGTGAGCATAAATTAGAACAAATGTCTAATTTCACTGGCAAGGAGGTACGCATTACCATGCAGCAAACGAGGCAGAAAGCAAGGAAGCAGACACTTGATTTCGATATTGAAGATGAGGACCGGTATTATGTAACGAAGCCGCATACCAGCGCCATTCGCTACGATCACCCGGCGCGGCGCGATACGCTGGAATCGCCCGTCGCGCAGCCTGGAGCGGTGATACAGCGCAGGCGTTCGGCGTTAAATCCCACGACGAATAGTGGCATGGCATCCAAAGCCATTGCTCCCTCCCCGGTGACGAAAGGTGTGCGTTACGCGCGGCGTTTCCCACTGGTGGCGATCATCCTGGGTATGGCAATGATGGCGCTGCTGGCCTTCACGCTCAGTTCCATCGGCTCGTGGTGGCAGATACACCAGCAGGATGTCACGTATGGACGCCCCAGAACCTTCCAGATCGACGCAGTTGTCGGCCACAGCGATAGCGCGGCTAACCCCTCGCATTTCATTTTTCTCAACCTGAATCGCCATGTGGTTATCATCGAGTTGCCGGGCGGAGATTCTTCAAAGGCGCGTATCTATAACGGCCCGACCCTTTTTGGCAATGGACAGGACCTGACACCCGTAACCGCTAATTTTAAGGATGTGAATGGCGACGGCAAACCGGACATGATTGTGCATATTCAAGATCAAACGCTGGTCTACATCAACGATGGGACACAATTCCGGCCCCTGCGCCCTGGAGAACAGGTGAATTTGTGAACTGGATAGAGAGTACGCCAAAACCCAAAAGCCTGAAGGAACATACCCCTTCAGGCTTTCAATCCACTACCTGTTCCACCACATAAATTATCGGGCTTGCCCCTCACTTTCCACGTATACCCCACCTGCCGATGACGTAGCCCTTCCTCCATCCCTCCCACGTATCCTCGCCCCGTTGCGATAATTCAGATCCTCACTCGTCCCTACCACGTATCCCCTTCTCTGATGATACCTGTACCCTCCCCCACACTCTCCATCCCCACCAACCCCTACCACCTGTCATCCTCACCCGATGCCTGCGTTTTGCTTCCCTGACCACATATCCCAATTCCTACCGCGCAGGACTTCCCCCACTACATCGTTATTGTTTCGTCTCACAGGAGCAATAATAGCATGTTGAGCTTACGAACACATGAAAAAGCGCGGATTTATGATGAAAATTTATTCATCATTCTTGTTGAGTTGCAAAATAGATTAATTACATTTTCTTCATCATTTGCCAATCATGCGTAAACTTCTCTATGGCTTCCTCTGTTATGGGGTCTGTGAGCATGTCCAGTAGCACCTGCGGCGCGACGGTCAGGTCGTCCGAGCCTGCCAGCAGGGCGCGGCTGGCGTCCTCAACGGATTTGATGCTGGCGGTCAGGATGCGCGTCGAGCCGCCCGCGTTATGCAGCACATCGGCCATTTCGGAGATGCGCTGCGCGGCATCGACGCTCGCGCGTTCCAGGCGTCCATAGTAGGGGATGATGTAATCCGCCGCGATCATGGCCGCGCTGTACGCCTGGGCTACGGAGGTAACGGCGGTGAAGGCCAGGCGGCGCTGCTCGCTTTTGAGGCGGCGCGCCACGCGCATCCCTACATGCGTCATGGGAATCTTGGGAATCACGCGCAGGGGATCGACCTCGATATACGACAGCGCCTGGCGCTGCATCTCATCCTCTCCGGTCGCGCCCGGCTGCATAAATATATTTCCCTCCACCAGTTTCAGCAACTCGCGCAGCACTTCTAGCGGACTCAGCACCTGTCCCTGCGTTTGCGCCGCCAGCAATATGGATGGGTTGGTTGTCACGCCCGCCAGTGGTACCGTTTGGGCCACATCCATGATAGAATTGAGAAAAGCGCTATCAACATAAAGGGACATAAAATATGCTCCATTCTTCTCTATTCGCTGAAACCGTACAACTTGCGATTGATGACCGCCTGCTGGTATTGAACTCGGCGGCGGATGCTTTCGTGCCAGTCGCCGCGCAGCGTATCCCAACCGGCGAACTCGTGCTGGCCGAAGACAACATCGCCGCTTTACACAACGTCCAGAAAGCCTTGCGCAGTGATCGACGGCAAACCGCGCGCGCGCGTCACATTCCATTCCATGAGTATACCCTACACGAAGCCCCCACGACTATGCATGTCGCGCTCATGAACATTCTCTACCAGCCTGCTAACACCTGGATGCAATACGGCCTGCAACTGGCCGCCTACGCCCTCAAACCCGGCGGGCGACTGTATGTACAGGGCGCGAAGGATCGCGGCATCCTCTCGCTGGCGAAACACATGCAAGCCCTGTTCGGCAACGTCGAAACACTGGAAATCTCCAAAGGCGAACGCGTTGTGTGTTCAACTGTCAAGACGAATATGGTGCCGGGTGATAATACGGACGCGATACCAGAGGACGCGATAAATCGTGTCCCTACATTGTTCGCGGAGGGGAAGTTGGATGAGGGGACGCGGTTGTTATTGGAGGCGTTGGAGGTACGTGTGACCGATGTGGCGTTGGACATGGGCTGCGGAGCGGGCTACATCGGCGCGTATATCGCGCGCCACGCCACAAAGGGGCAGGTGACGATGGTTGATGCCAGCCTCGCGGCAGTCGATGCCGCGCGCCATATGATCGAGCAAAACGGCCTGACCAACGCCCAGGTCTTGCCCGGCGACGGCGCTCAAGAACTGCTTGAGCAGCGTTTCGACCTGGTTGTCACCAACCCTCCCTTCCATGTTGGCGGCATCCAGACCACCGCCATAGCCGAACGCTTCATCCGCGAAGCCGCGAAGGTGCTGCGCCCGCGCGGCAGATTTTATCTGGTGGCGAACAGGTTCCTGAAATACGAGCCAGTCATGCGCGAATGTTTCGAGGTTGTCGAGGAAGTGGCAGGGGATAAGAGATTTAAGGTGCTGAGAGGGATGAATTAGGGGTGAGCGAGGGCGGGGATGAGAGATTTCAGGATGGGAGCAAGCGACCGCACCACCACCCAGGGCGGGCGCTTGTGAATGATTGCCAGGGAGAGGAAAATGGGGAAAAGACAAGGCGACCGCAAGGGTCGCCTCTACTATGATCGGCCATGAAAGACGGGACGTTCTTAGTAGAGGCGACCCTTGCGGTCGCCTTGCTCCCCACCACCGCCATCATTCACAGACCCAGGTGGTACGGCCGCTCCTACTTGCCCCCGCCCTGGCACTCTGCTATACTGCCCATACGTCAATAAAAACACTTGTGAAGTGGAGTATGTGTCGATGCCAGCGAACCACAGCGAGATTGAGAAGAAACTCTGGTCGTCCGCCGATGAACTACGCGCCAATTCTAATCTGAAGGCATCCGAATATTCGGTGCCGGTGCTGGGGCTGATCTTTCTGCGTTTCGCGGATGCGCGTTTCTCACGGGTTGAGCGCGAACTGGCGGTCACGCTGCCGGTGGGCAGCCGTCGCACTATCGGGAAAAGCGATTACCAGGCGCGCGGCGTGATGTACCTGCCCTCAAAGGCGCGTTACTCCTATTTGCTCACGTTGCCCGAAGGCGAAAATATCGGGCAGGCTATCAACGAGGCCATGCACGCTATCGAAGCTGAGAATGACGAACTGAAAGGCGTCTTGCCCAAAACCTACCTGCGCCTCAAGAATGATACGCTCTTTGCTTTGCTCAAAACCTTCTCTCAGATACCCATCGAGATAGAGGGCGATGTTTTCGGCAAAATCTATGAATATTTCCTGGGCAAGTTCGCCATGTCCGAGGGGCAGAAAGGCGGCGAATTTTTCACGCCCACCGCCATCGTCAAGCTGATCGTCGAGATCATCGAACCCTTTCACGGGCGCATCTTCGATCCCGCCTGCGGATCGGGCGGGATGTTTGTGCAGAGCGCGCGCTTCGTGCAGAACCATCGCCAGAACCCTACCGCCGAAATCTCCATCTATGGACAGGAGAAGACCGCCGAGACGGTGCGCCTGTGTCGCATGAACCTGGCCGTCAACGGTCTCTCCGGCGACATTCGCCAGGCCAACACCTACTACGAAAACGCGCATAACTGCCGGGGCCGCTTCGACTTCGTGATGGCGAATCCGCCATTCAACGTGGACGGCGTGGATAAGGAGAAGGTGCGCGACGACCCGCGCTACCCTTTCGGCCTGCCGCGCGTCGATAACGCCAACTACCTGTGGATACAGGAGTTCTACAGCGCCCTCAACCGGCATGGTCGCGCCGGTTTCGTCATGGCGAACTCCGCCAGCGACGCGCGCGCCTCCGAGCAGGACATTCGCCGCCAGTTGATCGAATCGCGCGCGGTGGACATCATGATCTCCATCGGCTCCAACTTCTTCTATACCGTCACGCTGCCCTGCACGCTGTGGTTTTTCGACAAAGGCAAGCAGGAGAGCGAGCGCGGCGACACAGTCCTGTTCATCGACGCCCGCCACATCTACCAGCAGATCGACCGCGCCCACCGCGAATTCACGCCCGACCAGATCGAATTTCTCGCCAACATCGCGCGCCTCTACCGCAATGAAGCCATCGAAACCATCCACGGCAGCCAGCCGCGCATCCAGCAAACCTTCCCCGGTGGCCTCTATACCGACGTGCCGGGCCTGTGCAAAGTAGCCACGCTGTCCGAAATCGCCGCCCAGGGCTGGAGCCTCAACCCCGGTCGCTACGTCGGCGTAGCCGAACGCGCCCCCGACGACATCGACTTCAAAGACCGCCTCGAAACCCTGAACGAAGAACTTGAGAGATTGAACGTGGAGGCAAGAGAGTTGGAGGAGAGAATTAGCGAGAATGTGGCGAAG
>DASTKD010000270.1:0-21360 GCA_035716135.1 Ktedonobacteraceae bacterium | reverse complement strand
ATCGTAGCAGCCACCATTAATATCCTGTTCGATCACCAGTTTGAACTTGGGCAACGTTTGCTCGAACTTGCCAGGGTTAATTTAGAGAGCCTGGCACACAACTGGCAGTATCAACTTGCGTGAAGTAAGCCAGTAGCGACGCTCCCTGGGGGCGTCGCTACTGGCTTACTTTAATCCTCCCGTAAGATATAACCCTTTCCTCTTACTGCTATAAGATAGCGCGGGTTATCAACATCAGGTTCGATCTTCTCTCGTATTCTCTCGATAATCTTTTGTAAGGCGCTGTTTGTTGGCTCAGTATTCGGCCAGATGGCCTGCTTAATATCTTCTCTGGAACACAGCTCTCCTCTACGGATTTTCAGATAATCATACACCTTTTTTTCCTGGTGGGTTAGACCGGGCATTTCTCGTTGTCCATCTTGCCAGTCAGGAAAGCCCTGTGCCGGTATTGTATTTACAGGCAAAGCAAGTTCTTGCTTCACAACAAACCTCTGCATCGCTTCAGAGAAGAGATGCCAGGCTCCTTTATATTCAATCAGATCGCGTTGTTGAAGGTAACGAACGATTTTCTGTTTCTCAGAGGCGGCCACATCTGCCAGCAGCAGTGCTTCTTTTGTGGAAGTGGTTTCTTTCGCTATCTCTAATAACGCTCGTTGATGAAGTGAAAGAGGCCTGGCTGCTTCTTGTTGATTGCTGCTACCTTTGTATTCTTCCCGTAATTCTGCCCTGGCGAGACCATGCCATAGCTTCATACAAATTGGCCCAGCCGCGCTATCAATACTATCATCGAGGTATGTTTTATCGTTGTAGCTTAGCTTACCACCAACTATGCGTATTGCCTGTAATCGGTACTCAAACATAGAGGCGCACGCGACGCGCAATAAAGCCGGGTGCCGTCCGGCGCTTTTTTTGATATATTCGATATCACTCGACTGCCATGCGCTATGCGCTAATCGAGCCGTCTCACAAGCTTTGCTGAGGTAGCGATCTACGTCCTCGACGGCTGGTAAGTTCAGATAAATGGGGTCCCCGAAGAGATTCCACAATGGCGAGGGCTTTTCCCAGTTCGAGGAATGATAAAGCAAGTACAGAAGATCACGGCTGGCTACTACATAGGTACAGTCTCTTGCTATCGAACGCAACCATTCACTATCGCGCAATGGAAGTTTTGCTACGCCTTCAAAGTTGTCCAGGACAAAAACAACTTTTTTTGCATAATTCTGGATCAGGTCCTCCAATTCCCATCTGATCTCTAAAGCGGTATCGATATATTCCTCATCCATATGCGCCTTCGGCTTTGCTAAACGCGGCGAGAGATCGCCCTGGAGTTTTTTTCTCGTTGCATCATAGAGGTCCCACCAGAAGCGTGCCGAAGCCAGGTCTTGCTTCTTATCCGCTACATCATCGCCGTAGCCAGCACAATTGAGGAAAACAAAAACAAACTGCTCCCTTAATTGCGCCATTAACGTATTGAGTTGCGGGTAATCGCTATCGTCTTTTTTTTGCGCCTGGCTAAGGTACTGCAATAGCCTGGTTTTACCAAAGGTATCCTCGCCAATAATGGCGCAACAACGTGGTTCTTCGCTCAGCAGGTAGCGGCTAACAGCTATAATTTCCCTTTGCCTGCCCCAGAACTCAGTTTCGCTAAATGGATTCTGAGGGAGGGAAGAAAATGAAAACATGTTTATCACTACAATGCCTCCTTCAACGCCATAGTAAGTGGATAATGCTGGTGTAGCCAGCGGGCAAATAGATTTACCTTGATGGAATAGCTTGCCTGATAATGATGCTCAAGCACTCCCAACTCCGACAAATCATTGAGTGATTGCACCAGGTCATACTCTGAAACCATACTGCCTATCGCCCTGACCAGATGATCGTATTCAACGATGTGGGTTGTATGTCCCAGTTGCGCCACAGCCACTAAGATCAGTTTATTTCTCAGCGTATGTGCTAAATCATGCCCTTCCCAGAAATGTTGAAAGCGACTGGCATCAGCCGTTTCCAGCCATAAACGTATGCGTTGCGCAACAACATCGGCAGTAATCACCGATCTCTGCTCTTGAGCATGGTCATGTAGCGTAGAGCAGAGCAACTGGAGATAATAAGGATGACCGGCAGTATAGTACAAAAGTTGCGTAATGGCATTGTCGGTAACGTTTCCAACTTTTGATAAACCGTCCTTAATAAGCTGGTGAGCATCTTTCGACTCGAGGCAACCCAGGTTCTCAGCGTGGGCGATGTTGAACAGGGAAGCAATATCACTCTGATCCTTTAAATAGCTTAATAGTCCACCGCCGCTGAAGATCAGATGGATGCCTTGCCCATGTTGTGAATGACTACGTAACCGGCTAAAAATAGCGCTGCGGTTTGCTCCTTCCTCACGCAAACTATTGAGACATTGAAACTCATCCAGAATGAGAACAAATGGATAGAGCCGCGCTATCTCCTGCACATAATTCATAAAGTTATCGAAATAAGCCAGTGGGTCCTTTCTTAAACGATTGAGCGCGGGAGCCGTAATTTCTTGTGGAGCTTCAACAGCGCTTTCTTTTAGCGCCTGGGAAATCCTGACCATGAGACGATGCAAAAACATGGCGGTGCTGGCATCTTTGAACCCCTGTAGATCAATATAGATAGGCAGAAACAAACCTGCCGCGTGTTCTTTCAGGCGTAAGACAAACGATGTTTTCCCAATACGGCGTTGCCCCCAGAGTAGAATGGCGGCGTTCTGCGTCTTATTATGCAGAAAACCCAGCACGCGCTCCCTTTCTACTTCCCTGCCATAGAAGCGCGAACCCCTGGCTATGCTAGAGCTATAAGGATTGGGATAACGTAATTCCCAGGATGTATCGGATGTAGCCGGGATAACCTGGTGAGTAGCGTTGGCTAACTTTGGTGCTTCGATTAGCGTAGAGGGAGGCGCAAGAAGTGAAGCCTGGATTAATTCAACGGTGTTGACAGAAGGTACCCCTTCCAGAGCTTTTTGGAGACGCTCTCGTTGGCTCCGGGTTGTCTTGCCGAGATACACCTGCACATCAGCCATCATCCCATCGGGACGCTTTGCGGCATAGAATGTGAGCATATCGATAGCAGCCATAGCAATAATATCGCTGACATCTCTTGCCAGGCCAGGACGATTGAGCGCTTCAATGAGAATGACCCAATCCGGGTCAGTTTTCATGGGCTTCCATTTGACCTGGATAAGCTGCATTTTTTCTGAAAGTTGGCGGCACTCCCGCTTATGAATAGCAATGATGTTGTCATTCCGCACATATCCAACGATATCATCACCCCATGCTGGAACACAACAACGCGCAAACGTTCCTGGAAGTTGCTCATATTCGGAAGAAAGCACCTGAACGCTCATATGCGGCTCTCCATAATATGGAGTTCGCACCGACTTCAAGCGCATCGACTTCAGACTCGCAACTACTTTGGAGGGTTGATTACGCTCTACACCCAGGGCTACCAGCAACTCGTCCACGTCGCGCAGGCGTTCTCTCTGTGCCAGCCTGCTTAGCAACCGGCTGACCGAGGAATCAGAGGTGTCCAATCCTAATTTCTGCAATTCTCTGTTCAACAGGGCGCGACCTCGTTCAACCATTTCATCCCGGCGATGTATGGATAGCCAGTGCCGAATACGGCTCATGGCCTGAGGTGTCTTAACATGCGATAACCATTCCAGTCTGGGGCCGCACTCCGGTCCACCTCTAATGATCTCTACCCGGTCATCTACCTGCAACGGTTGATACAAATCGCCTCGAACTCCATTCACCAGTACATCAACACACTGATGCCCTACATCAGTGTGGATGCTGTAAGCAAAATCAATAGGAGTCGCCCCTGGGGGTAAGGGCCTCATTTCGCCTTTCGGTGTGAAAACCTGAATCTCTCCACCGGCCGGTTTTCCATGCGCCAGTAATTGTGGGATAAACTCTTCGTTTATTCCCCGCCAGCGGGCGGTAATTCCATATTCCGCGATCATGTCCATCGTCACTGTGCGAATCGCGACCCGCAGCAGATTGCCGGAAAAATGCTTTATCTGGGTATTCAAAGATTGATACCCATTATCCCTGCGATTAGCAATCTGGTCGCGTACCTGCCCCTCCACAGGATGATAACGCTTATGAATCAGTCCCAGCGCGTGATAGCACTCTATTTCTTCCTGCATCAATACGATGAAGGAACCCACATCTACCATCCTCAATGAAGAGAAATCATGCTGGCTCCATCTGCCCGGTTTGAAGTCTTGCCAGATACTATAAAGTGATGCAGGCCGCCAGATGATCTTACTTCCAGGTAAAAAGCTGCTCAATGCTTGTTGCAATTCCTCTCCTACCAGGGCTATCTCTTCCTGAAAGTGAGGAGCCGAACATCGTTGTTGCAGCATCTGGTAGGAGAGCGGATCATTAATCTGGAAACACAAATCTTCCACCTGGCGCTTCACCTTACCCATACCCAGTCTTCCAAGCAATGGTACCTGTAGGTGTAAACCGGCATCGGCCATCTGCGCCTGGTAAGAGGGGATAAGAGCCGCACACGATTGAAGATTATGCAAGCGATCAGCAATCTTGACAAGAACTGCGTCACTCGCTTGAGCGAGGTATGTAGCTATGCCCTGCCAAAAATCATTGGTATCGTCCTGATTATAAAAATCACTTCCTTCCACATGCCTGATAAAGTTATTTAATCTGACCACCACACCGAGCGGATTCGAGATGTCTGGACCCAGTTCAGTGTGTAACTTTTCTAACGGCACCTCTTTTGAAGAGTGTTCTCGTGAATATAATGGGTTAACCAGGTCATGCAACAAACCGACTGCCACTACCTGTACCGGAGCGTGCCACTCAACAAGAATAGCGGCTACCGCCAACGGATGATTCAGATAAGGCTGCCCATCAATCCGCTTTACACCTTCGTGCGCCTTCATGGCTATCTCAAATGTCGATGTAAGGACTGTTTCTGCCTCAAGCGAATCACCGTAGTCTGCTACAGATCGAATAAGCCGGCGCAATTTTTGCATGTGCTGCTCTGTACTCATTGCTTCTCACCTGTCGGATCATATAAAACTACTCATGTTTTTTATTTCAAATCCTAAAGGTACTACAAACTCTTTAATAGCATAACATAAAGACAGAAGAATCTCAATGATAAAGACGATTTAAGACAAAAGTTTTACAAAACGCTATTTTAATGCCCGTTTAAACCATTCATTTTTAGAGGGAAGTCTTTATAGAGACATTTTGTTGTCTCTAAGCCTTGACTTTTGAAGAGTTTCAAGGTATGTTTTAGATACCATCTATTGTCTTTCATCGAAAGAGGAGAATTTGGCTATGCAAAGACAACATCAATCTGGCTCCTCCTCATATGATCCCGCGTTAGTCGAGGACGCGGGGCAGCGAATGAAGACGCCCACAGGAGCTATTGCGCCGCACATCGCTCAAGTTTCGCCAGAGGATGACGATCCTATCGAAGACTGGCTGGAATATTATGATTTCCAGTACATCCTTGAGAGAGTCAAAAAGACCATTCAAGCGTATCCAGTTATCCAGCACATGCCAGAAGAAATCGCCTCGGAAGTCTACGATAAATTCTGGCAGAAGCTGCTCAAAGGGCCAGTCCGAAATCCTCCTGCCTATATCGCGCGGATGATACATAACAAATGTATCGACTACATGCGTCGCCAGGTTACTGAGATGTGCCATACCGTACAATCCTACACGAGAGAAGGGTTGGATATTCTAGAGAGCGATCAGGTGTTAGCAGACAGTGAAGGCTTGAGAGACCCGGCTGAAGAGTTTGAAGACAAAGCTTCGCTGAGGGAATGGTATCGGCGGGTCTCCGTTGCCATTACAGAGTTGCCTCCGCGACAGCAACAAGCAGCAGCATGGTATATTCTGAAAAAAGCGGCTGATCCCTGGGAGCTAAAGGAGGTATTCAATGCCTTTGATATTGCTGTACCGATAGCGCCGCAGGGAGAGAAAGAGGAGCATTTGCTCGAAGCATCTTACATTCATGCCAGAAAAGCCCTTGCTGGTAAACTGAATGTGGACCTGTCACAATTCAAGCAGAAAAAACGCACTACATGCACATCGGTCTGAAGTCTGAACAAGATGCTCTAATTTTCATGCAGCAACTTGTTCAGACAGTGATAATAGCAACGTATTCTTTGTTTATGTATGCCACACAAACGACACGCCGCTACCTGGCGTGAACGTCCAATACGATTCGCGGTCCCAGCCGCCATTGGCATACCAGTTCATGTTGCTGGCGTAGACACTGCCGTCGGAGTTGATGCGTTCGACGACGGCGACGTGGCCGTAGTAGCCTGCGCCTTGCACGTAGGGTTGCAGGACGATGATGGATGGCACATGGGGCGTACTGGAAACAATCCAGCCGGGGGCGGACTTCGCTCCATAGTACCATTGGTAAGCGTTGCCAATCCAGTCTACAAAGTGGCCGTTTAGCTGGTTGTAGCGCAGGTCAGCCCAGTAGGTGCATTGTCCAAACGCGAAACGGTTGGGCGTGACGCCTGAGCCGGTGTAGAGCGTTCCTCCTCCATTATTGCTGCTGGGATCGTAGCCATCATTGTGCTGCACGAAAGCGGTGGCCGTAGCGGCCTGGGCCACCAGGCTCGCGTTGGAGTTCGGATCGTTGTTCTGGTAAAGCTTGCTATCACCCGCAGCGGACAGGTTGAAGCCCAGATGCCCGCCGGTTGCCAAAGGGAGGACGACGAAACCGGTCAGCAGTGTTATGACGACCATCATGACCAGGGCGAAACTACTGACAACCCATCCACGCCCCCTCGGTGGGCGCATGGTGCCGCGAGACTTCTTGCCTGTGGCTGGAATGACGACCGGCTGCCGTAATGACGTGGTAGTACCCAGCGATGGCAATGACGTAGTGGTACTGACCGACGGCAGGGTTCCTGTTTGTACGTCGGGCAGTTGGCGCGTAACCGCAGGCGACCCATTGAAAACCAGTTGGCGCGTGATCCCCAGAGAACTACGTCCACCTGGAATTTGCTGTGCCACGTCTGGCGAAGAGTTCACATCGGGTGCCGGCGTAAATGGTCCAGGCATCTTCTTCATTGACGAAAGCGGCGTAGTCTGTGGGAATGTGGAATTGCTTTCAGGGAACGGCAGTTGTTCCGTGGGAGAAAGCTGGTTGACCAGCCCTGGAAGTTGTAATCCCGAAGCGCTATGCTGACTATTATCAATTGACGACATACGAGCGACCCCAATCCATCAGGCTTGCGTCAGGCAAAATAAGTTCTGTACGCCTGACATGTATCATGCTTTGTTACTGAGTCTATCCACTTACTCTGGTCCGGTCAACCCCGCGTGAACGCTCGTAGGAAGATGGTACCTGTAGCCGGTGTGCATCTTCACCACGAGCGACATCCTGTCATCCTGAGCGCAGCGAAGGATCTCAGCGTGACGAGAGATCCTTCGCTGCGCTCAGGATGACAGAACGAAGCGAAGGATGGCATTGGGCATTACTGCTCAACCACCACATCCAGCAGACCAGGATTGCCAATCTGTTCCTCTTTGAACATGTTGCGCACGATGACGGCCCAGTGCTGCGCGCCCGACTGCTTCTTGCCCGGCGTGCTGGTCGCGCTAATGGCGGCCAGTGGAACGCGCAGGGTGCGTTTTTCACTGAAATCCAGGCTGAAACGTTTGACCTGACCACCACCCACGATGCGAGCAAGCGCGTCGGGTAAGCAGACATGCGCTATCATACCCGCCTCATAGCGCGGAACGCTTATCACAAGCTCAAGCGCGTCGCCAACCTTGAAATGGCGCTGCGCGCGTCCGGCGCGTTCGAGGCGCACTTCAACGGGCAACACACTTTTCAGGCTGTTCCAGTCTTCGATAACCTCTGATGTGATCCGCGCGGCAATCACTCCTTCAATACAACGGATCGATTCGACCTTTTCGCTGTAGGCCAGCGCTTCGGCCAGCGTCATGCGCTGATCGTTGATCGCCACCGAGCCGCTATCAGCGGTGGCTACTACGCCCGACTCGCGCAGAGCCAGCAGCAGCGCAAGACACGCCGCCGTATCGACGGTACTATAAAGCCGCCCCTCTTCGTTCAACTGGCCGGTCAGGTAGTTGGTAGCGGCGATGGCCCTGGGCAGATCAGCGTTCTCTCCGGCAACCAGTAATGTCGCGGCGGCGTAGGCGGTCTCCTGGCGCTGCGCTACTGCCTGCCCGTACAGGTTGTAGTGCGGAGAGCGTTCACCTACTGGTACATACGTCTGGCTGTCTTTCTCTTTCAGCTTTTCGCGTGCGTAGCTGGCGGCTTTGTCGCGTTCTCGCTGCGAGTCGCTGCGCGTCACGGCCTGGTAAGCGTCGTGGCAATCGTTGATGGTTTTGGGCAGGATGTCAATTTTGTAGTAGGCTGCCCCTTTTTTTGCCAGCGCATGAATATCGCGCAGGATGTCGAGTATTGCCTGCTCCCTGATGCCCGAACGTTCGACGGCGGGCAGGTTCAGCAGATGCTTGATGCCGCGCGGCGCGTAATGCGTATCGACCTTGCCCGTTTGCCCTTCTTCTGGCGGATACATACAAAAGCCGCCGCCAGCGAGCGACATGCTGAGCAGGCGTTTATGCCAGACCAGAATGGCCGCTTCATAGTCGCGCGCGACTTCCACCTGTTGCAGGTTGGTGATATAGCCAACGAACATCGCCAGCAGCATAGAAGAGGTTTGTTCGATACAACCGAAAGGATATTTGACCGCACCCGCCACAAAAACCTGAAATGGGCGCTCCAATCCCGGCATCGGCTTGATCTCCAAAACGCGCGGCTCGCTCAGAGTGGCCGTTTCGCCGGGAGTGAGCAGGCGCAGGCGGCGCGCGATGTGGCGCAATTTGCCCGGCTCGGTGACATAACGCTCGCTAACATCAACGCCCCCTTTGCGAGCATCCCGCACGGTCGCTGTAATCGCGCCCGGACGCACCGCGAAACGCACCAGCGAACCGGACGGAATGGGTAAACCAGGCGTTACTTCGCTGCCATCTTCATGGAACAAAGGCAACATCTCGTTATTGTGGCGCACTTCAGCGATAGCGCCGCCGGATGCCGCGCCAACGTATAAGCTGCCCGTAACAGGATCGCCGGGGAAGACAAAGGGCGATACCGTCAATTCACCGTAAACCGGCTGGACAGCGTTTACCTCCGTCGCCGCCATCTGCCAGTCGAGCGTTTCCGGCTCAAGCGCGAAAGCCTCGATGCTGTAGCGCGTGATGCTATCGCCCAGTTTGACTTCAACTTCCTTTTCGCCCTGCACCATCACGATTTCATTGAAGAGAACTTCCGGGAAAGAGAGGCGAATTTTCGTCAATGACGCGCTGGCCGTGTTCTGTTGTTCCCGCGTTCTGGTCATATCGGCAGGCTGTCTTTCGGCTCCCTGTGGACTCCTGGCAATAGCAGTCGCGCTCCTTGCCAGTATACGCGGGACGTCGCCTGCTGGCGCGGCCTGTGGAGCGGAGAGCGGCATCGCCACCGCGCTCAGCATCATGCGCGACTGCATCGGCCTGAAGAAGTTCTGATGATAGTCCGCCAGTTTGCGTTCGACATAGCCCGTCTTCGATTGCTCGCGCCAACCGGTCAAATGCTTTTTGATACGCGCCGCCAGTTCAACCTGTGGATCGCTGGCAGCGATCAGACGCGTGTCCTTCACGATCAACTGCACAGGCACAGGTCTATCGCTTCTGGCTGTTTTGAGATTCACAGTGATACGCGCGCCCGGCCTGGCCTCTGCGGGGGCTTCGCATTGCAATTGCAACTCGCCGGGGCGCAGGATGGTACACCAGCCTTCCCAGGCCATATCATCGATGAACGCGCCGAGCAGCAGCACCCCATAGGGCGCGGGAACCGGCACGCGCAGCGGCTCCCCGGCTGGCAGGGTTTCAAAGACCAGCTCTTTGCTGGTGGCATGAACGGCATCAATCACGACAATTTTGAGCATTTCGACCGGCACGCGCGGCGTTATTTCAGCTTCGCCGCCAGTGACGCGCTGCATCACAAAGGGGGCGTTATTGCTTCCCCCGCGCGTGATGTACATACCGCGCCAGTTGTTCGACTGTAGCATGGGCAGCAGACTGACCTGGCGTATCTCGCCCAGTTCGCTGATAATCAGCGTTTCGCGCCGCTCCTGTTCCGAGCCTTTCAGCGCAACCGTCGCGCTGCGCTCGCCCGCGAAAATGTTCAGGGTATAGGGTCCCGCACCCGTCAACGTGACGACGCCCCGGCACTCTCCCTGGCGGTTGCAGTGCAGCGTCTCGCGTTTGCCGACGCGCTGCCCGCGTTCCTGCAATTCCACTTCAAGCGTCCCGGTATAGGGTTGACCAAACGCGCTGACCGCCAGCATGTAGCGGAGAGTCTGCCCGCTCAAGCGCTGTTCAGCAAGCTCGGCGTTCAGAGGTGACAGGCGATACTCGGCGACCTCAAAACGACATTCAACCGCATCAACGCCTTCCAGCGTCGCCGCGTATTCGCCCTCCGGCAAGCCTTGCAGGGACCACAGGCACAGGCCATAGCGATCAAGCGCCAGCGCATAATCCGCGTAGGCGTTCCCGCTCAGGCGCAGGTGTAGGGTAAGCGTGGCATCCGGTTGCAACGGCGCGGCTATCAGCAGACGCACGGTATCACGATTGGCGCGATACAACGCCTTATCGCTGGTAAGCGAGACCAACTGCGCGACAGGGAGCGGTTTAGGCCCTATAGTCGCGCCCGGCAACGTCAGTTCGTCTTTGCCACGAAAAAGGATAGCCGGTTTGATAGAACTGGCCGTTAGACCTGAAAGAGCAAGCAATGGCTCCATACCTGAGCGATGCAGCCAGTTCGCTTTGAGAAAGGCAAACCAGTTGCCGAGCAGAACACTATCTCCCAACTTCTCGATGAGCGCAAAATCAGAAATTTGCAAAGCAGGATCATAATCTAGCGGTACATTTTGTTGTATCATATACAAAACCTTTCATGTGCTAAAACTGGCGTTCATATCATAAGAGACAACGGCATGGTATCGAATGCCTGCGTTACCTTACAATATAATTGCCGGATGCGCAAGATTTTCTGAAGCTGATTATTAGAGAAGGATAAGAGACATATATGCAAACGATGCGCCGCATCATTCCCTTTTTTGTTATTTGTTTGCTGCTCGCCGCTTGCGCGCCATTGGGGAACGGCAACGCTGGCACACCCACGCCAAAAGCCACAGCGACAAAAACGACGACGACAGCAGGAGCAACACCCATCGACCCTTTAACGCCCACAGTTGACAACTCACCGCTGGTCTGCCCAACGGAACTGACGAGCTATGCCAACTGCCAGACGCCGCGTTCGATGCGTCTGGCTTATGGCGTCGAGTCGTTGATGCAGCATGGTTTTACGGGCGAGGGGCAAACGGTAGTTGATATTGTCTCTTTTGGCAGTCCGTACTTACAGGAAGATATGGACATTTTTGATCGCCAGTTTAACTTACCGCCGATTACGATCAAGGTGCTTTCGCCCATAGGTACCGTTCCTTTCAATCCCGCCAACAAAGATATGAACGGTTGGGCGGGAGAGACAGAACTGGATGTGCAGATTATTCACGCCATCGCTCCCGGCGCGAATATCGTGGTGCTGACCAGCCCGGTATCGGAAACCGAGGGGACCATCGGCCTGCCGCAATTCTTACAACTGGAACAGTACGCGCTGACGAACCATCTCGGCACCATCATCTCGCAAAGCTGGGGCGCATCCGAGGTAACATTGAAAGATAGCGCGGGACAACAGGAGATACAAAAATGGGACGCCTTTTACAAGCAGGCCACGACACAGCAGGGCATTACCTTCTTCGGCTCATCGGGCGATAATGGCTCAACCGACTTTACCGACCTGAAAGCTACCATCCTCTCCACACGACCTACGACTAGTTTTCCAACCGACGACCCCTGGGTAACAAGTGTAGGTGGCACCTCACTGGGGCGCACCGGCACCACATCCTTTCAGGAGACGGCGTGGAATCATAGCGGAGGCGGCTTCAGTTCGTTTTACGCAACGCCATCATTTCAGCACTCTTTGCCCGCAAGTGTACAGCAAGAACTCAGCAACAGGCGCGGTGTGCCGGATGTTTCGGGCGATGCCGACCCGAATACCGGACTGGCAATCTATCTCGGCAGCTGGCAACTGGGCGGCGGCACCAGCGCGAGCGCGCCACTCTGGGCTGCCATCACAGCCATCGCTAACCAGATGGCCGGTCACGCGCTCGGCTTTCTCAACCCCGCGCTCTACAAACTGGCCGCGTCAAGCTCCTACGCACAGGATTTTCACGATGTCAACCAGGGGAATAATTCACAAAACGTGGGCGGCACCATAGTGCAGGGATACTCGGCTGCGCAGGGCTGGGACCCCGTGACCGGCCTGGGTTCACCCAACGCCGAAAAACTGATCCCCGACCTGATCGCGGCGATGAAGGCATAAAAGAGCAAACTCCACGGGCCAGGACAACCGCAAAGGTTGTCCTGGCCCGTGGAGTTTGTTCTCACTCACATCTAACGCTGTTGATACTGGTAGGTATTGTAGCTCGGCTGACCGAACATCACGCGGCGGCGGCGCTGCCCGAACATCAGGTACAGGAAACAGCCCAGGAACGGCACAAGCCAGATCAGAGCTAACCACATGACCGCCCCGGCGGGCGAATGGTCATCCTCGAACACCATCAAGGTAGCGATAATGTGACCCAGGATGGGTACGAATACGATTATCAGAAAGAGCAACGAGTTGAATAGACAACCCCGATTTCCCGACATATTTATCTTCTCCTCAGAAACTGCTTTTCAGCAACGGCACATATTTCATTGAGAGCTTTTTTTGCCAATGCTCACTGTCTTGTCTCTGCTCTCGTGGTATATACGAATGGGGAGAAGCGGTGTTGTATTTGCCTGTCTACAACGTGTTCTTGACCTCGCTTCCGCCTTTGAGTACGAATTTGACGTTAGCAGGGTTGACAATACGGTTGATGTCGTCAAGCAGGTCGCCATGTACGATGATGATGTCGGCCAGTTTGCCTTCTGCCAGCGTTCCGAGCTGGTTGTCGAGGCGCAGCAGTTGGGCGGCGCTGGCTGTGCTGGCGACGATGGCTTGCATGGGTGTCATGCCATTCTCGACCATTAATTGCAGTTCGCGGCCATTTTCGCCATGACGCCCGACGCCCGAATCGGTTCCCATCGCTACTTTGACGCCAGCCTCCACAGCATGCCGGAAGCTTTGTTGGTGGGCATCGACGACCGAAATAGCCTTCTCGGCCATCATGGGTGGCAAAATATCGGGATGTTCTCTGCCAAATTCTACTACGGCAAGCGGAGCTACTAAGGTAGGCACAAGATAGACCCGCCGGTCGATCATCATTTCGATCAACTCGTCCGTCAAATACACGCCGTGTTCAATCGATGCAATACCTGCCAGCAGAGCATTTTTGATGCCCTGGGTACCCTGCGCGTGCGCCATGCAGCGTTTATCCTGCGCTCCGGCCTCGTAGACGGCTGTGGCAATCTCTTCAACCGTCAACTGTGAAGATTTGGGCGAGTCGGCAGTGGAGAGGACGCCGCCGCTGGTCGCCAGCTTGATCCAGTCCGCGCCCGCGCGCAGTATTTCGCGGGTGGCTTTGCGCACCTCTTCCACGCCATCAGAAACGCCGCCCGGCACATCATAGAAACGAATGCCGAATAGCCCCAGGTCAATACAGCAGGGATAATACCCATCTCCATGCCCGCCTGTCTGGCTAATCATGGAAACAGCCACCTGCATACGCGGCCCCGTCACAATACCGTGCTCGACGGCATGTTTCAGCCCGGCAGGCGCGCCCGCCGCGTCACGCACGGTAGTTACACCGGCATCGAGCGTAGCCTTCATGCGCGGAATGGTTTCCAGCAGCCGCAGCGAAGGCGGCGTGATAAGGGAACGCGCAATGTTTGGATACTCCATCGTCAGGTGAACATGGCAATCGATGAGGCCAGGCAAGATGCTGCCTCCACGCGCATCTATCACCGTAGCATCACGCGGGATAGAGATGTCGCGCCCTATGTTAGTGATGCGCTCACCCTCGACAAGTATGGTAATACCGCTCTGTGGATCACCGCCGCTCCCGTCGATCAGCGTCCCATTGATAATGGCTAGTGACATGGTTCGTTCTCCTGACTATAAGAATGACAATCTCATCGATGATTTTTAGCGACCGAAAACGATAATGATACGAATTGGTCGCCCCGTCCTGTAGGGACAAGGGGTGGATGTGGGGAGGGGTAGGGGCCTTGTGCTTGTCCTCCTCGCCACGCGATTCCTTTGAGGTTTCGTGATGCCTCGCTGGATTATGTACCCCCACAAGGACAAGCACAAGGCCCCCACATCCACCCAACCCTGCCCCTTGTCCCTACAGTTATGGAGCGACCGTTCCATACATTCCCGTTTTTGGTTGTCAAAGTTCATCATGGGCCTTTCTAAAAAGTATACCATGTTAAGGGGCAGGCGCGATTGGAAAAACATCGAACAAAAACCCTAAAATAGCATTGACAACCAGCTTTATAACATGTTATATTGTATGGTGAACATATGTTCTAATTTTGCGCCCAGGGAAGTTGGTGATTTTATGGACGAAATTCGCTTGCATCGAAGGTCTAATCGGACACAAAAGCCACGCATTACAGAAGATGATATGCTGAATGAGGGGGAATATGATGATGCCTGGCCTGATCGCCTGCCATCCAGTTCGCGCCGCTACTATATACCAGATGTAAAAGCTGAGAGCGGGCATACGCTGGCTGACTCGACGTATGGATATACGCCGAAACGCAGGCACAGCGAACGCGCCGGTATTCCTCCTCGCAGCAGCGCGACCCAGACCAGCATTCCGGCCATACCAGGCAAATCGCGCGCGCCGGTATTTGACGACGAGGAGGCGCGTCGTACCAGTGGCCTGTTGCGGGGTAGGGGTAGAAACAGGCGACGTTTCCACTGGCTGGTATTTGCCGGCATAGCCATGTTCGTCATGATTATTGGATGGATCGCCTTTAACGCGCTGTCGAACTGGTGGCAAGTCACTCAGGATGACTGGCACTACGGACGACCCCGTACCTATCAAGTAGATATGGCAGTCGGGCATAACGACTCGGCAGCCAACCCCAGCCACTTCATTGCTGAGAATCTGCATAGTCACATCATGATCGTTGAAATACCGGGCGGCGATACCGCGAAAGCGAAGATTTACATAGGGCCAACCTTGATCGGTTCCGGCCAGGACTTGACGCCTGTGACCCTGACCTTCAAGGATGTGAACGGGGATGGGAAGCTAGATATGATCGTCAACGTGCAGGGATCGCACTTCGCTTTTCTTAATCAGAATGGTCAGTTTGTGGCAGCGCCCGACCAGAATGGGAGCTAACGGGCGTCGCGGGCCTGGGCGCGTTCGAAATGGGTATACCGACCTGTGCCAGCGTATTTTGCTGGTGTATTACCTGCATCGTGATGGCAGGGAAAGAGCCGGCGGGCGTTGGCAATTCGTCCACGTCAACCGGCTCAATGCGACGATTGCGCAAAGCCAGAGTCGCAAATATGACCAACCATGTAAGCAAAAGTCCCACGAGTATCCAGGCCAGAATCATTTGTGTTGGTGTTGAGAGAGTAGAAACTTCCATGGGTACATCCTCTATCTTCATATATTGTTGGTAATAAGTGTTAAGCGGGCTGTCATTACTATAATGACGAAGAAAATTAGCGAAATTAACTGTATCCCCCGATTGTTAGCCAATTTTCTAAAGCGGGTTCTCCAAATGGTCCCTATAAATAAACGATAACGTAGCGAAAAAAGTTTCAATGCATCCACTATTCGCCTGTATACAAGACGTTTTATCTAAGACAGAGAACGTACATATCTTGTTCTTTTGGAGAAAATCTGCCACAATAGGTAATCTGTGGGCGAGGTTAAGCGCGTCCTGGTGTCACTGAGGCAGTGAGAGGCAAACGAATGCAACGAATCAAATGGACCTTAACACGCGATGTATTGATAGTGGTGATCTGTATTGGTATTCTGCTATGGGGAACTTTCTCGATACTGGGGATGGTCGTTCATGCTATTGTTTTGCTCTTACTGGCTATGGCCGTCGCATTTCTGGTGACGCCTCTGGTGAATATACTCGACAAATACATGCCGCGCGTATTAGCGACGTTGCTCGTTTACATACTCGTGCTGGCCGGGCTGGGTGGGTTATTCTATGCCCTGGTCTTTTCGCTGATCCAGCAAGTTACCTACTTCTCTAACCACCTGCCAGTCTATGTGCAGGATCTGCCCGCCAGCTATGCAAATTTTCAAAAATGGCTTATCCAGCAGGGCGTACCGCAATCCTCAATCGATAAAGCGCTCGCCACCATTTCAGACCGCGCCAACGCCCTGGCTATCTCGATAGCGGATAACCTGGTGAGTATCGTGTTGATCGTCACCGATGTGATTGTCAATGTGCTGCTGGTAACGGTGTTGAGTTTCTACCTGACCGTTGATGGCAAACGCATCCGCAACAGCCTGATGAACCTGGCATCCGAATCATTCAAGCCGCACCTGCACCTGTTCGAGGATGCGCTCAATAAGGTAGTGGGCAATTACATCCGGGGGCAATTGACGCTCGCCGCCATTATCGGGGTGCTGGCCGGAGTAGGCACTTTCTTCCTGGGCATCAACCAGTTCGCCTTAATCATAGGAATGCTGGCTTTCCTCTTTGAGACCATTCCAATGGTCGGCCCCACGCTGGCCTCTATCCCGGCTATTCTCATTTCGCTGCTCCTGCCCGACCCATTTCCGCGTTCGTACTGGATCGCGGTCTACTTCATCGTCATCCAGTTGATCGAGGGCAATGTACTGGGGCCGCGTATCGTCGGTCACGCTGTCGGGCTACATCCAATCGCTTCCATCCTGGCCTTAATCATTGGAGCGCAATTCTTTGGGCCGTTTGGCGCATTGCTGGCAACGCCGGTGGTCGCCGCTGCCTGGGTAGTCATTGCCAGCTTATACAATTCGCTGCGTGGCAAGCCCACTACCATCCTCCTGGAGAAAAAACGCTCACCCTGGATTCGACCACGCAAGCGACACGACGAGCCTGCCGGAGAAGGTATCACTTCAGAGAAAGGGCAGGCCGGAGAAACGGGCGCGCAAGCTGTCACCGAGGCTGAGGGTAGCACAGCGGAACAGGGGCAAGAATGGCAGGCACGCGGCGCGGTTGAACCGATAGACGCCCTGCGGCTGGTACCCAACCTCGATGTCTACCGCGATCACAATACTTCCGATTCGCAAGGCAAATAGCCGGACGCTACATAGCTTCCTGTTCGCGCAATATCTCCAGCGCCTCGCGCGCGGCCAGGCGACCTGCTTCCTTGATGCTCGAAGCCTGCCCCATGCCGAGCAGCATTTCATGCTCAAAGACGCCCACCGTGAACAGGCGATCATTATTGCGCCCGCTTTGCTCCATGACGCGGTAGCGCGGCAGGCTGCCGGAACGCTGCAAGACGATCTTTTGGAGCCGACCTTTGGGATTGGTGTCGAGCGTTTGCTGGCTCAAGAACGGCACAACCGGTAAAACCACGCGCGCCACAAAATCGCGCGCGGCATCGTTCCCCTGGTCAATCAAAATCGCGCCGATAATCGCCTCCAGCACGTCAGCGCACAGCGAATCGCGCGAACGCTCGTTGAACGTGCGCAGGTTGGCAACATCCACGCGAATAAAAGGGAAAAGCCCAAGCTCCTGCCCGATTTTTGCCAGTACACGGCGGCTGACCACCTCAGATTTGAGAGCCGTCATCTCGCCCTCCGAGGCATCGGGGAAACTGCGATAGATATGTTCAACCACACGCGCGCCCAGAACCGCATCCCCCAGAAATTCCAGCGTATCGTAAGAATCATGAACAGCCGTTTCGGGGCAGCACGAATGATGCGTCAGCGCTCGCTCCAACAGCACGCGATCGCGAAATGTCACTTGCAGCAGCGCCTCTAACGCGGCCAGCCTGTCTTCATTCTCCATGCCTAGTATTATAGCCCACAAATTTCAGGTTTTCACAGGGAGAAGTACGACCTCCAGCAAGACTTTGAGATTTGGGAGCATCCATTTGTTGACATAATTGCTTATATATATTATGCTTCTTTTATAGCATATTGTCCAGTCTTTCACTAATATCTCTATTTCTTCTCCTGCGTCCATAATTTAGAGTGAAAAATGCAGCAATCCAAAGATTGTTTAAGCATCATGCAATGTTTTGACATATTGACTGCTGTGCTATGCTATTGCTCAATCTAGTTAATCAATAAATACAATTAAGAAGAGTAGATACCTTTTTGAGGTCTCTTTTTCTTGTATGTAATTCTTTATTTACCTGAGTAGGCAGCAGAATGGCTTCATTTACAGATTTGATTGCCGAGCGGATTCATTTCCGAAAAGAAGAGTTCCTTGCTGGATTTGCAAGCAAACCGACTGATGAGCTTGAGTATCTTCTTGCGCAAGGAATTCAAGCTCACTGGCATCCGTTTGAGCCTGAGAATACCAGGAATATGCCTCAAAGTATATCACAGGTAGCAGCGGTAGACGGCTCGCGCGCGATACGAGCTTTAAGTAGTGGGGCCGATTGGGTGATCGCACAAGCATTACTAATTGGCTCGAATGGATTGTACAAGTCAGCAGTTGATACCATCCTGTTGCGGGGCGAAATCGAGCGTCCGGCAGTTGATCGCTGCGCTACACTCTTGATGCGTTCCCTTGAGTTGGAACTGGCGTTAAAATTTGTCGAGGGCGGAGACGGCCAAATACTGATTCTTGATGGTTCTCTTTATGCAGACCTTCCATACTTGCTCTACAGGCTTGCAATAGGTGGCTATGAAGATTTGCCCTTAAAGGTGCTGGAGCAATATTTAGAGCTATTCGACCTCTGCCAGAAACGTGGCGTCCTCCTGTTGGGCATTTCTAAAAGCGCCCGTTCAGCAGTGTTGGGATCGGCTCTTCTCGACGAGAACCGCTCTCTTGCATCTCCTGAACAACCAGGCTCCGGTATTTCAAAGCCGCCAGCAGCAGACGCACAGGGAGATGTAGAAATACCTCCTGGCGATGCAGTAAATGGGAAGAGCCAGCGACGAGCCATGAGATCGGGTATGAATGGGTTGCCAACTGACGGCGAACTTATGCATCGTTGGACGAAGGACACTGGTCTCACTGACCCTGTGCTGCTGGGATCATCGTCTTTTGGCCGCGCCGGGGCAATAGCAGACGAGAAGTTGACCTCACAGGTAAAACAAGTTTCTCTTGAACCACAACTATCCCCTGACCTACAGCGGGTCATGGTCAGGTTGTCAAATGCCCCTGCAATTGGTACTTTTTATGTACGCCTTGCTCCTGGTGATGATGCTCTTCGTGTAGATGCGTTGGCAAGTACATTTGGCAGACATGATCTTCGCTTGCTTGGGTTCACCCGGACATTGATCCCTTATACCACAGCGATACCACTTGTCCAATATCTTTCAGGCGAGTATGGCGGCCTCTCAGTATATCATGCAGCCCTTTATGTGGTGGATAAAGAGGTTCGTCTACATGCGGCAACTGTAGATCATGTCTATCTTTCAGTGCTACGACGCCAGCTTGGTCAACCAGTCCAGTATGACCGGTCAACCAGGCGTTTCATACAGTAAGTATTTGAGATTAATGTCTACTTTCATGAGGGGATGGGAAGAATCATGCCAGGCACACCTTCAGCCATTTGCGGTCGTGAAGCAGGCTTTATAGTTGGTGAAACCAGCCCACTGGAATTCACCTTCGTCAGCAGTCACGAATTGCTTCCTCCCAGGTTAGAATATCTGGTAGTGCCAGGAGTCGAAGAAAAGGGAGGAGGCATAGTTCCCGCCAGTGATGCTGTCAGCGTATCTGTAGACATTCTCGCTCAAGTTATCGAAATTGGCATCGGTTCGGCTATCCTTTCTGACAATCTCACCTACGATGAGACCATGGCAATACTTCGAGGCTCGTATGCTCCTCAGCCGAAGATGTATGGACGAGCGCGGGTCATCGGTTATCTGGTCAATGGAGTAGTGCGTACTCCCCGGTGCGCTGCTATCCCCGGCAGTACTGTCTATATCGCCTCTGATGCGCTTTTGCAACAGTTTTTCAGCACAGATGTAACTGCTGGAGTGGAAATCGGCACACTGATTAACCGCATGAATGTGCCTGTTTTGCTAGATCCTAATGGATTGCGCCGTCACCTGGCAATTATCGCACAAACAGGTGCAGGTAAATCCTATCTGGCAGGTAAATTTTTCGAGAGCCTCCTACAACTTGGGGCAACTATCCTCGTTTTTGATCCAAATTCTGATTACGTACAGATTCGAAAAAAAGCTGGACAAGAGGAACGCCCCTATCACAGTGCGGAAAGAACAAGTTTTGCTGACGATGTTTTGATCTATCGCATTCCGGGGATTCAGGGCAGGCGTTTCGCGGATGAACTCATCGGTGATGTGCGTCGTTTTACGGTGCGCTTTGCCGACCTGAATCATGACGAGATCGCCGACCTTGCTGGCATCTCGGAAAGAGCCTCCGTTCAGAGAAGAGCCATCGAACTCGCATGTGAGCGACTTCAGCGAGAAGGGGCGGACTATCGACCAGAGGAGTTAATTGCTGCTCTGAAGGAACTTGCAGCCGGGGATAATGGTAAGAGTGCAATAGAAGAGGCACAAAATCAAGAAGGTGCTCAGGAAGAAGCGTTGGGAGGTGATGAGCGTCGCGCCGCGCGTAAGGCTGCTCAATATATCGAAGACTTACGCCGCTTCTCTATCTGGGATTATCAGGATATTCGCATACAAGATTTGTTGCAGCCTCAAAGACTAACCGTGTTGGATCTCGCTGGCGCTGATAAAGTGGTTGCAGCCTATGCGGCAGAGCGAATGTTACGAGACATCTGGAAGCGCGCAATAACGGGGCAACTGCACCATCCTGTTTTTATAGTACTTGAAGAGGCTCATAACCTGATTCCGGCGAATGGACAAACTCGTGCCAGCCGCATTATCAACACCATTGCCGCCGAAGGTCGTAAATTTCGCGTCTTTCTTACGCTGATTACACAGAGGCCCAGTAAGATTAGTCCCGATACGCTCTCTCAATGTGGGAGCCAGATTATCATGCAATTAACCAATCCCGATGACCAACGCGCGGTGCAGAAGGCTTCTGAAGCGATTTCGGCGGAACTGCTGGCTGATTTGCCAGGATTAAACAAGGGTGAGGCGATTGTACTGGGACAGTTGACGCGCATTCCCGTAATGGCTCGAATCAGCGGGCGCGCGTCGGCTGAAGG
>DASTKD010000269.1:0-9651 GCA_035716135.1 Ktedonobacteraceae bacterium | reverse complement strand
CACAAGGCCCCCTCATCCACTCCACACCTCCCCTTGTCCCTACAGAACGGCTGGGACGCAAGCGTCCCAATGGACCTGATTCTGGCATCCTGTTGGTAACAAGGATACGGAAGGAAGAATCAAATGTGCGCTCAGCATAGATTTGAGTTTTCGCTGGCTGGCGAGGCAGAGGACGAGGCGCTACGCGCCCTCCTGCGCCGTATAGCTATGCCGGGCAACATCACCCTTTCTTTTCAGCGCGAACCGTCGTTTTTGCTGGCCGAACAGGCCGGAAGCGTTGCAAGCCAGGTGATGATGTGCAAAGATCGCACAAAAGACCAGATCGTAGGCATGGGCAGCAGGAGCATACGCAACGTCTACATTGACGGGAAACCGGCGCAAGTGGGCTATCTGAGTATGCTGCGCGGCGTGCCAGAGGCACGCGGGAATATCGCGCTGGCGCGTGGCTATCGCTATCTCCACACGCTGCACGCGGATGGCGCTGTGCCTTACTACTTCACGACCATTCTTGATGACAACACCGATGCCAAAAACCTGTTGACCAGCGCGCGCGGTGGCCTGCCAGTCTACAAACCACTCGGGCAACTTATCACCTATCTGATTCCATTGAGAAGAAATCGACTGCGGAAAAGCGCGGGCAATGAGGCAAGCAGGGTCGATCAGCAACAATTACCGCAGGCCATCGCCTTTCTCCAGCAATGGAATAGCCAGTATCAATTCGCTCCCGTCTATACTCTCGATGATATGCTCGGTCAGAGTAAATTGCTGCCCGCTTTTTGCCGGAAGAATTTCTATATCTATAAAGAGCAGGATGAAGTACGTGGGACACTGGGCGTCTGGGACCAACAATCGTTCAAGCAAACGGTTGTCACCGCTTACTCGCGCAAAATGCAAGCGCTACGGCCATTTTACAATGTGTATGCCACCATCACAGGCAACCCCGGCCTACCTCCAACTGGATCAGAAATTAAACTGCTCTACGCCTCATTCTTGAGCGGCAGTTCTGGCCCCTTTGAAGCCTTGCTCTATCAGGTTTGCAAGGACTGGTCTGGCAAAGAATATGATTATCTTTCGGTTGGCATATGCACGGACAGCCCGCTTTCCACAATTGCGTCTCGTTACGCTACGCAACAACTCTCCAGCACGATCTACATCGTTTACTGGCAAGATACCCAGGTTGCGCTACCCACAACGGATATGCCAGTACATCTGGAAATTGCCACGCTGTAAATATTCGTTTGAGTCGATAGCTGGCAATATCATCAGAAAAGATTCTGACCCTTGATTTAGAGTTAGCTCTAAGGTGTATGCTTCATTCAGAAGCAGGAAAGGAGTGAGAAGACAAACAATGACCATCCAGGAAGTAGCCGAGAAGACTGGCATCTCAGCCTATACCATTCGCTTTTATGAAAAAAGCGGGATACTTCCGCGCATTCAGAGAACACAGGGCGGTATCCGGCAGTTCACAGAGGCAGATGTCACCTTTCTCCTGTTCCTTATAGAACTCAAAAGGACCGGAATGTCGCTGGAAGAGATCGCCGAATTTACAGAAGATGGCTGTCTCCTCGAACGACTCCAGCAGGGAGACATCCCCCAACAGCCAGTGGAGAGGCGCATCACTATCTTGCGGAAACACGAGCAGCGTCTCTATGAGCAACGCCACCAGCTTGATTACTTGCTCGACGCTGTAACGCAGAAAATACATTTTTATGAACAATGCCTGGAAGACAGGCAAAACGATTGAGAAGGAGAAAATCCATGCGTGCCGTTGTTATTCCTCAATTCGGAGACCCTGATGTGCTGGAACTCCGCGAAGTACCCATTCCTCGGCCAGCAGCGGGGCAGGTGGCTATTCAGGTGGCTTATGCCGGCGTCAACTATGCGGATCTCATGGCGCGCCAGAGAGGGTACATGGTAGAGCAATTGCCATTCGTACCCGGCTATGAAGTGGCGGGCTATGTTCATGCCGTCGGCCAGGGAGTTGAGGAATTGCATGTAGGCCAGCCGGTGGTCGCATTGACTGTGCGTGGAGGCTACGCTGAATTCGCGCTAGCCAGCGCCATGTTAACCTTTCCACTGGATCAGCAAGAGCAGAGGATCGAATTGACTGCGGCGGCAGGCTTCCCTGCCGTCGGACTGACGGCATACAATCTCCTCGCCGGCGTAGCGCGCTTACGGCCAGGCGAATCGGTACTCATTCACGCTGCTGCTGGCGGTGTTGGTACGGTCGCGGCACAGGTAGCCAGGCATTTAGGAGCAGGACAAATTATCGGCACCGTTGGCAGCCATGACAAAATTTCGTATGCCCTGTCTGCCGGCTATGACCAGGTTGTGCTACGCGAGGATTTTGCGCAGGCTGTTCAAGAGGCAAGAGGTGGAAAGGGAGTCGATATTGTACTCGATTCTGTCGGTGAACCCACGCGCAGCCAGAGCCTCTCACTCCTTGCCCCACTCGGGCGGCTCGTCGTTTTTGGCAACGCCGGTGGTCAGCCCGATATGTCCTTTGCGCCTATGAGTCTCCTGGCAGGCAGTAAGGCCATTATGGGATATAGCATCACCGGACTTACCCAATCAGCCCCACAACTTGTAGCAGAAACAGCCCACAAGGCGCTTCCCCTCCTTGCCAGCGGCGAGATACGCATTGACATCACCACGATTCTGCCGCTAGAGCAGGCAGCCGAAGCACACCGCCTCATGGAGAATAGAACTGCCACTGGCAAACTGCTGCTCCGTCTATAGGGATATAAGCGGGGTCTCCCTATCCTGTCATCCCTCGCCAACTGTCATTCTGAGCGCAGCGAAGGATCTGCGCGAAGCCAGCGAGAGATCCTTCGCTGCGCTCAGAATGACAGTTGGCGAGGGATGGGGCGATCATTCCAGCCTCCGTACATCACGAAAGCACAGCGCTAACGCTGCTGGCACGACGACGAGGATGCCACCGATAGCAAAAACGTTGGCCGGGCCAAAGTGATCGGCCAGCAGACCCGCCAGCACCAGACCTGCGGGCAAGGCGGAGACGATGCCCAGTTGCGATATGCTGCTGACGCGCCCCAGCATAGCATTCGGCACCTTCTCCTGTTGCAGCGTTCCCCAGATAATCATGAATATTGCCAGGCCACAGCCGACCAGAGATGATGCGATAATAGCGACAGGCGGCTCAATAGAACGTGGCAACGGGATAGCGCAGACTATCAATGCGCATCCTCCAACAATGATCGAGGTGAACGCTACAATGCCGCGCCGTCGCAACTTGCCCGCGCTCCCAATCAACAGAGCCGCGATAATCGAACCAAGCGCGTCCGATGTTGCCATGGCCCCGATCAGCCAGACGCCCGCGCCATAGACATCGCGCACCAGCCTGGGCAGCGAAACCCACATGGGTCCGGCAAAACCCACGCTAACCAGCGGCGAAGCCAGCACCGGCACCCACAGCCATGTATGCGCAAACACATAACGCAATCCTTCGCGTATATCACGCAACGCGCCCCCTGCATTGCTCAAACTACCTGCGGGCGCGCTATCTTTATCCACAGGCTGAACTGCCCGCGATAGCGATGTTATTAATGATGGAGCAGGGAGATGTATGGCTATAAGAAATATCGCTGAGATGAAAAAGGTGAGGCCATCGAAGGCGAAGGCGCTGGCCGGGCCAAATAGCGTGATACACCCCGCGCTCAGCATGGGGCCTAACAGAAAACCCAGGTTGCGACTGACGATATTGAGCGAGTTGGCCGAAGCAAGCGCATCCGCCTCCACCAGTTGCGGCATGATGGCTTGATAGGCCGGGTCAAAGAAGCTGCTGACGATGCCAAATAAGGGGGCAAGCGCCACGAGATGCCAGAATTGCAGCGCATGAGACCAGCTTAACCAGGCCACCAGGATGACAATACAGCCACGTCCGGCATCCGCCCATAACATCAGCAGGCGTCGTGAAACGCGGTCTGCCAGCACGCCGCCAAAGAGCAACAACACGATCTTTGGCCCCCATTGCGCAATCACGATCAGGCTCATAGCCGTCGCCGAACCGGTTAGCAGCAAAACCTCCCAGGTGATAGCGATGGTAAATACCGCATCACCCAGCAGTGAGATAGTCTGTCCTGCCCATACAAGGGCGAATGGCCGCGCCTGCAATGCCCGCGCGAATTGCATACGACTGGTTAATGCTGGATGCGCCGCTCGTCTCATGTTTACCCTACAAATTTTGTCTATCTAAAGGAAGGTCTCAAATTATGGCCCTATATTAACACAGGCAGCCAGTCACATAGTAGACTTTTTTTTTGATAGAGCCAGCATTAAGTTGTATGATAATGGCGCAAGGACGTGACACATCGCTTTTCTAAAGAGAAAGGAATCGTTATGGAGCCAGAGTCAGTCAATGATATGGTTGCGGATGCGCGTACCCGTATAAAGGGGCTTTCGATGGAGGAGGCGCAGCGCGAGTTTGCATCGGGAAATGCCCTCATCGTCGATATTCGGGATGTGCGCGAACGCTGGCGCGAAGGCACTATTCCCGGCGCGAAGCATGTGCCGCGCGGAATGCTCGAATTCTGGGCTGACCCGCAGAGCGAATACCACAAGCGCTATATGGACCCAGAGAAACGCACTATTTTGTATTGCGCCGGTGGTCTGCGTTCATCGCTGGCGGCGGACGTGTTGCAGAAGATGGGCTACCAGGATGTAGCCCATCTCGAAATAGGATTTGACGGCTGGAAAAAAGCTGGCGGGGCCTGGGAAGAGGTCCCTATCCCTGACGAGCTTCGCAAAGGCTAAGTTTACAAGAGAGGAAGGCGACCCTTGCGGTCGCCTTCCTTCACCCACTCCCCACTACTCAGCCTGCTCCTGCGGCTCCGGCTTATGACCAAGTTTGCCTGCTTCGACGAGCGCGGCCAGCACATCCATAATGACGCGCCCACCGAGCAGCGCGGTAATATCCGATACGTCATAGGGCGGTGAAACCTCCACCAGTTCCATGCCCTGAAAGCCTTCGCGCGCGGCAATACGCACCATCTTGAAGACCTCGCGCGGCAAAAGTCCGCCCGGTTCGGGGGTGCCGGTACCCGGCGCGAAGGCCGGATCAACCGAGTCGATATCGAACGAGAGCCAGACGGTTCTGGCTCCTTTCCAGGCAATCTCCAGGGCATACTCCATGATGCGTTCGAGGCCAAAATGCTCAATATCCTCGATAGTTATGACGGTGGCTTTTCTGTCGCGGGCCACTTTCATGCCAGGCTTCGAGCCAACCCATCCGCCGATGCCAATCTGCACAAGGTTAGTGGCGGGCGCGTTGGCGATGTTGGTAGCGTGGAAAAATGGGGAGCCATGCATCCGTTCGTCGTATGACTTCTCGCTCAGGTCGCTGTGACGGTCAAAGTGGATAATGCCAATATTACCATCGATGTAGGGAGCCGTGCCGCGAATATCGGGATAGCCGATGGAGTGGTCGCCGCCCAGCACGATGGGGAAGACGTTGCGTTCCGTGATATAGCCAATGGCGAGGGCGATCTGGTCAAAGCTTTTCTCGATATTGGCGGGGATCACCTGAATATCACCCACATCCACCATGTTCAGCGATTCGCGTAGATCAATGCCCCGTTCAGGATTGTAGCCGTAGCCAAGCGCGGAGACGCGCCGCAGGGCTTCGGGTCCGAAACGAGTGCCAGGGCGATAGGTCGTGCCAGCATCGAGCGGCGCTCCGACGACCACCACATCCTGCCCGCCAAGCTGTCGCATATCCTGGAGAAAGGGCGCTTGCATGAAGGTATTTCCGCCTCCCAGCGTCCAGGATGAGCGTCGAAATAAGGTGAGCGAGCGATCAACAATGCTGGGCGCGGCCTCCAGGCCATATATCTTTGCCTGCTCGAGCAGTTCTTTCGCCTTCTTCTCGCCCAACTCAGGCAGCCTTTCCATGCCCCAGGTGCCGCGCAAGTCCTCGCGCCGGATTTCATGGTCACGCTGCTCATCCTGCTGATTGTTCATGTTCATGGCATCTCTCCTGAATGCGCTATTCGCGGAAATACGTGTAACAACAGGTTGCCAGATAGTGGCCTTCGTAATACAAATCATACCATACCGAATTGATGGGGAAGGGTCGTCATGTCAGTTTGCGCATACGTCATCAATTAGGTATAATGTTCTCATTAGATCACCTTATATTTCAGAAAGAAGATGTCTTTTTCATGAGTTCGTCAATCGTCATTCCCGAAGAGCGCTTTGCAACGGTTATCGAGGAACTGCTCGGCAATCCTGGCGTAACTCCTCCATTGGAGGGGAAGGCGTTCGGCTCGTCAGGGTTGAAAATTCATAATAAAATCTTTGCCATGCTTGTCAGGGGCAAGCTGGTCGTCAAACTTCCTAAGTCGCGTGTGGACGCGCTTGTCGCCTCTGGAGACGGGGAACGCTACGATCCGCGCCAGGATGGGCGACTCATGAAGGAGTGGCTCGCCCTGGAACCAACATCTGAAGCGGATTGGCTTTCTCTGGCAAGGGAAGCAATGGAGTTTGTAGCCTCAAAAGGGTAAATAAGCTGAGCGGGAAATGAGGGCGACGCTTGCGCCGTCCTCATTTCCCGCTCAGCTTATTATTGAGGCGCATCAAATGCTACTGGCAGAGATAGCAGCCCGCGCAGGAAGTAGTTCGGACGAAACATCGGGGTGTCGCCCGCTATCCTGAGGTCTGGTAAACGCCTGATGATGGTCTCAAAAGCGATCTGGCTTTCAAGGCGAGCGAGGGCGGCTCCGACACAAAAATGGATGCCATAGCCGAAGCCCAGGGAGCGCACGGCAGGACGGTTAATGTCCAACTTTTCTGGGTCGGGAAACTTTTCGGGGTCGCGGTTCGCCGCTCCTACCAGCAGGTAGATGCTGCTTTCCGGTGGAATGGTCACGCCCCTGATAGTCACCTCCTGCAAGGTGCGGCGGGCCAGCATATGCACAGGGCTGACGTAGCGCAGCAGTTCTTCAACCGCCGCCGCAGTCTTGGCGGGGTCGTCGCGCAATCGCGTCAATTGTTCGGGATGTTGCAGCAGGTGGTACATGCCGACACCGATCAGGTTCGCGGTCGTCTCGTGACCCGCGAAGAGCAGGAAGTTGGTGGCAATGACGATTTCATCCTCGCTCAACATATCGCCATTTTCCTCAGCCAGTACCATCTTCGTCAAGAGGTCTTCGCCCGGATGCCTGCGTCGTTCCGCCATCAGGCTTTTCAGGTACGCGGTAACGTCGGCGAACACTCCGGCCAGGCGCGGCCAGACCTGCGGCCCGGTGAAGAGGATGGTCGCCACAAATTCATTGATAGCCTCGGAGCTTGCCCTGATATACGGTCGCCCGCTTCTGGGAATGCTCAACAAATCCAGGATCACGTTCGAGGGCAGGGGATAGGCCAGCTCGGCCACGAGGTCCATGCTGCCCTCCGCCAATCGCTGGTCTATCAGTTCATCGACCAGCTTTTGCACGGTTGGCCGGAACGATTCGATCATGCGCGGGGTAAAGGTTTTCATCATCAGGGTGCGCTGGCGCGTATGCCCCGGCGGGTCCATGCCCTGCAAATTATAAGCCAGAAAGGGGATGATCTGCCTGAGATACTGACCCGACGGATCATCGTCCGCTAAACCAAGAAATTCCGCCGCGCCCGACCAGATATCGGAGGAGAAACAGCGATGGTCGGAGAAAGCCATGTTCACATCGTCGTATCTGGTGAGCGTGAAGCAATTGAACATGGGGTTCCAGTGTACAGGGTCGTGTTTTCTAAGATGGGCATACGCTGGATAAGGGTTCTGAATGGTGGCAAAGAAATTATCCAGTTCCAGTTCGGTTTCCTCGATCATGCTTTTTCCTCCATGTTCTAACAAACTTCTCATACATGAGTATATGTCCTGTTTTCTGGTTGCGCAAGAGCAAAATGTACAGGCACTACTCGCTTTTTTATACAAATTACGCTTTAAGGGCAGAAGAAATCTTGCAGGCGTTAAAGAGTAAGTCAAATGGATTAAATAAAAATTGTATCATTTGCATAGTGTAATTCGTATCTAATAAAGTATCCTTCATTTTGGTGTGCCGGGTAAAGAAGCTACTGGGAGTGCTCTATGGATACCGGTCAATCCGATGGGTTCAATATACCGCCAGAACAATTCATCTTACCAGAAAGAGTGACCGTGCGAGACCCGAACGGGAGCCAGTATGTGATAGAGAGGGTCTTGGGAAAAGGGGAGTTCGGGGCCGTCTACCTGGTGAGGGAACGCGATCAAAAAAAGCATGTGTTTGCTCTTAAAGAGGTGATTAACCCGAATAAGGATGAACGCGAACGTTTTGCATTTGAAGCCGAGGTGCTGAAACGGCTGGATTACCGGGCATTGCCGCGCGTGCATCGCGTGTTCGAGAACGCCAGTCTCAAGAGGGTATATTTGCTGATGGACTATATCGAGGGGAGGAACCTGGAGGACTTACGGGAAGAGCAGCCAGGGAAGTGTTTTTCCTTGCTGGTAGTACGAGACTTGATGGCCCCTATAGTAGATGCGTTGATCTATCTGCACGCGCAAGACCCGCCGATTGTCCATCGAGACATCAAACCTGCGAATATTATCTTGCCCGTCAGCGGGGAAGCTATGCTGGTTGATTTTGGGTCCGCGAAAGAATATGTGCCGGACTCAACCACTACCATGTTAGGGCATCGTTCGCCTGGCTATGCGGCACCCGAACAGTACAGGAAGGGAACCAGTCCTGCAACGGATATTTATGGTCTGGGAGCGACATTCTACGCGCTATTAACGGGAATAACTCCCGTAAACGCGCCTTTCCGCATCACAGAGAGCTGGACGACGGGCGTTGATCCGATTAAACCAGCTAATCTGCTCAAGCCAGAAATCCCAGTAGTGATAGCCCAGGCACTTCAGAAGGCTATGGCGATTGCCATTGCTGACCGGTTTGAGACAGTCGAGCAATTGCAGCAAGCATTAACGATGCACAACACACGGCAGGTGCCATATGCCGCTACGATACATAAACCGCAAACTCTTCACCCTGAGCGCGTTTCGGTTGATAGCACTATGCAGCCTTCGCAAAAAGCGCGGCCAGCTCCAATCTCTCAAAAAGAAAAGGCATTGCGCCTGTGTGCCGCTCTCCTGATAATCCTGGCGATTGGAACAGGTTTTTTCTCCTATGAATGGAGTTATAACCTCCTCCTTCTCTGCTCCCTGGGCGTATTTCTGCTCGCACTTGGAGGATTGTTAATCAGTGTAATGATGCATAAATTGAACCCCAGGGCAGGCAGAACGCGATATAGAGGACACGATCAATAGAAATGAAGGAAATAATCAGGGATCATCCTCTCCACCCCCGCCCCTACATATGCGTCTTGTGGTAAGCAGCAAGGGCGCGATCAATGAATGCGTCTGTGCTGCCCAGATAATAGGTGGGATCGAGCGCGTTATCAATCTCTTCGGGTGGAAGAACGGCTCGCACCTGTCCATCTTCTAATGCGGCCTGGCGCATGTTCTTGCCTGATCCTGTTACCTGCTTGCTAATGGCCTGGATGATACGATAGGCTTCAGGTCTGCCAATCTTCGGGGCAAGCGCCATTGTCAGTGATTCGGACATAATCAGGCCGCTGGTCAGATCAAGGTTTGCTTTCATACGCGCGGGATCAACTTGCAAATCA
>DASTKD010000268.1:0-14424 GCA_035716135.1 Ktedonobacteraceae bacterium | reverse complement strand
CTGAAAGTAATGCTGATTGAACTAACTCAATTGAATGAATTTTATCACAACAACGCAAAAAGGTATAGTCACTTTTGCATAATATTTGTAAATCTTCCGCTCAATGCCAGGATTCTGCGCCCTTTAGGGCGGGATTTGTCTCCACACCCGCGACGTTGGCTCATTCCCGCGCGAGAAGTATATTTCTTTCGGCTGCCCTGCCGCTCCTTCGATGGCGAGATAAACCTGGGCGTACAATTGCTGGGCCATACCCACCCGAAACTCGGCGCGTTTATAAGATGCATAGACACGGCGTAAGACCCACTGCATCTCGCGTCCTGGGTCGAGGGTCTGTGGATGTTCCGGCCAGCGATCATAGCGCCACACCACCGCCGCGAGTTGCACCAGTTCGTCGCCAGGCCACTCCCAGCTTATATATGCCTTCCCATATTCAAACTGCACCTGCACATTCTTCGCTTCAAAAGCTTTGATGAATTTCTCGTGTTCTTTTTTCAAACGATCATCGGAAAAAATGGTGCGGCTAGTATCTTCGATGTTCCTGGCCGTCGCCACCGCCAATCGCGGGGCATCAGCTTTTAAGGCCCGCTCAAGCTTTCCGCGATTGATCAGATTCTTAATCAGCCTGCGCTCATTGTCTAAAAAATCATCATAGAAGTTATTATCGAGTTCTTCGTCATAGGCATTCAGAAAAGGTGTAATATCTCTGGTTGTTTCATACTTCTGTAAGGCATCCCTGACCGCCTCAAACATAGTGGTATAACGATACGCATCCTCCGTTAGCCTGCGCTCATACTCGTTCAAACTCGCGTTATTGCCCAGGAGAGCCGAGTATTGTTTGTGTTCGCCTACAATAATAGAGGCTTTGGGTTTCGGATACTTAGCATTATAAAGCGCTTTCAAGCGGTATGTACTCAGAGCTTCCTTGCGCCTTTTTGCGTTATCCAGCAGGGAATGCTTCCGCGCATCCAGGGTCAGCCGGGAGCTATAGGGGGTTTGTTGAATCTCCTGCCAGCGTTCCACCATCCTGTCTTCGTCGCCATCCTGGAATGCCTGAGCTAAAGCCAGTGCGAGTTCTGCTATCCTGCGGGCAGCGGCGTCGACTTTCTTGAGAACCTCCGGGGTTGCCGCGTCCGCTATTTCGAACACGTCGCAAGAGGAAAGCGCGTTATTAAACGCGGCCATCGCTGAGGCGCGTCTCCTGGCTTCATCGACGCGCGGTTGATAGGACTGCGCTGGCGTGTAAGCCGCGAGCGAAGTATTCCAGAGCTTGATAACCTGATCATCATCTTCCCGCTCAACAGCTCTCACCAGTTCCTTCAACGCCTGCTTGTTGAGATAATCGGGATCGAGCAGGTGGGATGGGAGTATCATCAGTCCGTTCGGCTTCAGGCAGGCATCTTTCAAGCAGCGCGCCAGGTCGCGCACCTGGGCATTGGTGCTGCTGAGCATATCAGCGAAAATAGGGGAGTTGTCCGGGGCTATAAAATCATCTCTGGTGAAAAGCATATTGCCATCCAACTGCCCCCGCATATTGCGTTGCACGTATTTATCCCATAGTTCCGGCTGCGTTTTCAGCGCCAGCAGCGACACATAGATGACCAGCGCGGAGAAAGCATCCATCTGCTCATTGAAAGGCCGACTTGCCATATCTGGATGCTGGTAGCCTTGCTGTCCCTGCACAATCGGTGACAGCCCCGCGAATTCAGGAATATACACCCCGTCATAATCGACCAGCGTCACTTTCCCGTCCTTGCGCACCATGGCATTGACGCCTGCCAGATCGCCATGCGCGACATGAGCCTGGCGCAGTTTGTGAATCACACTGAGCCACTCGTCGGCCAGCATTCCCATAGCCTGCGTGTCTCGTTTCTGGCATAACTCGTCTACCTTATCCAGTAGCGTCACGCCGTCAACCCATTCCATCACGATCACCGGACAAACCTTTTTTTGCTGTGCCTGTACTGTTTCTTTGAACTGTCCCTGCGCCGTTTCCCTGACCAGAATGCCATCTTCATAATACTGGAAGTCGATGGTAATATCGGGGATGTGCTGGCGAAAATACACGCTCATCTTTTCATAGCGAGACTGCGTATCAGGATTCATGGAGACCCGAAAGCAGCGCATCGCCTTCATGCGACCGCTGCGCGCGCGAAATTTATAAACAACGGCGAAACCACCTTCGATTCCCCAGGGTTTTTTAATTTCGCCCACTGATGTCTTAATGGAATAGGTCTCGACACTGCCTTGCTTCAAGTCAGGGTCTTGAATCTTCAAACAGCGCTGAGAGTAAAGCATAGATTCGTCATAAGACAACCGATCAGGCATACGCCAGTCTCCCCCCTGCTATAAACTTGCAAGATTTCTCTCTCGAATAATCCACCACATGAACAACCAGCACCTTCGCTGATCGTTTGTGACGGGCGATTCCTTCTCCGGGTGTTCATAGTAGTGGATAACGGAAGTATTGCGCTGCGCATCGAGCCAGTGAGAGAGCGTCTGGCCGTCCGGCATTGGGAAAAGAGAGCGCTCAACCAGGCGTTTGAGCGCGATGGCCGCCAGCGCATTGCGCCAGTCTTGTTCGGTAATCCGGGCAATACTGGCCTGAATGTCTATTCCTCTCGCCTGGAGTACCCTGGCAAGTTCACCGATCTCCCTGCCAGGGTCTTTTTCGAGCCGCAGTTCCCTGGCAAGCTCATCGGTCTCTCTCCTGGAGTCTTTGCTGAGATTGATGTTGCCATGCCTGGCATTGCCGCGCGTGACCTCTTCTTGAATTTTCTGTTCCAGCAATCTCTGTTCTAACAGCTCATTCAAGGTGGCAAGAGGCCAATCGCCTCGTTCGAGTTCACGCTCCCAGTACACGATGGATTGCTCGACATACTGGCGCTCGAGTGGTTGTGCCGGATGTTGCTGGCGGAGCAAGGCCAGTTGAAAACGAGCATAGCGTCTCTTCACATCAAAAAAGGCAAAAACGTGCGAGATGGTGATCGGAACCCCGTTGACCGTCATTACCGTTGGCACGGTAGGGCTGACATATTTCCTGGCAATGTTTACCTGCCGCGCATCGTCTTCAGTACATACGATTCTGTACGGCGCGTAATACAACGCATCGTACAGGCGCACGAAGTGTTCCAGACGCGCGTTATCCAACGCTTGCAGCGCCTGCTGAACGGTCTGACGCGAATGGAAGAAACGTTGAGACAGGTCAATCATATACCGCTCATTCACTGAAAGCGAACTACCCGGCGTTTGAATTTTCTCGTAAGCCTGCAAAAGCAGCGCTGGAGTGGCTGTACCACTGCGCAGGATCATGCGGAATTGCCCGGTTGCTCCGCGCATCTGGCGCGCCTGTTCAATCCGTTTTTGTTCTTCCGGTGTAATGATGAAATGTTTTCGTAGAGGTGAAAATTCTATTTCGCCATAAGCGTGGCTAATTTGATCGTCCTGGCCGCCATGCATCGCTTCAACGAGACCCTGCGCCAGTTTCAGTTGCTCCCGGTTTTTGTCATCCAGGACAGGTCGTTGCACGGCTTCATACGCTTCGACTTTCTGGCGCGCGGTTCCCTCTTTTAGCACACTGAACAGGTTTTGCACTTTGGTCTGAGCCGCTTGCAGGCGCGTTTTTTCTTCCGCCATCAGATTGCTCTCAAACGAGCGGTCAAAGGCGCTAACGATCGTCAGGGGATCGCCCAGGGCCAGCGCTTCACGAAAAGTTTGCAGGCGCGCCGCGTCTTGTTGTTGCGAAGTGGGGGTGGGCAACACAGGCGCGAGGATGCGGGTTTGCTCCAATTCAATAGCGGTTGATCCCTGAAAAGACTCTCCTGGCCGACCGGCAATGCCAGGAGCCGGAGCCTGCTCGCCTCCAACTGGATCAACAGACTGTAGGGCGGATAACGGTACATTTTCAGGACGTTTGAGACGCACACCCTGCGCGGCGAGATTCTTACGAATAGTTTCGGCGCACGGCTCATCTATCAGTCGATGGGCATAGCGCCACCAGACCGGCTCGACTTTGGCCGTAAAGTTGGGCATATTCAGCGCATCCCGCACCGCCTGGAGTACATTACGCAGCGCATCCGCGACTTCACGGGCCTCCGTCTTCTCCTTATCCGTTAAAATTATGCTGGCGGTGTTCAACATATACCCATCGCCATAGGTGATGGCGACCAATTCTTTGTTATCTTCATTGCGCGCCCGCTCAAACTCTGCGCGTCGAGCGGCAACCGTCTCCTGACGTGGCGCGGCAGGGAGGCCAGGCCGTTCTGCTTCGCGCCCATCTTCGCGCAACGCAATAATCATGGCGGTTGAGTCATCGTCAACCATCGACTGATTGGCCCGGCAAGCGTCGATAAACTCCGGCCAGTCGCGCTCCCTTTTTTGCGCGACTTCATTGAAGGCCAGCCAGGAGTTGCTCTCGTTCCCAGACGCGCCTCCACCAATAATCCAGCGAGCCACGGCATCGGTTGCCAGAATGATGATATCGCCCGGCGCAAAGGACACTTCCCAGGTTCTGGCATACAGCGTGTAGCGATTGAGGTTTTTGGGCAACGCAGGCACACAGTAGGGAGCGCGATCAAATTCCTGGCTGTGCTGCAAAGGGAACGACGTGATCTGTTGCTTCTGAGGATTGCCGGTGATGATGCAGCTATCGCCAACGACCAGTAATTCCGCGCTCGCCGCCGTTCTCTCAGCGCGAGTAAAGCGCAAGGTCGCCAGCGTTGAGTATGCACCCTGCTCCAGGGCCTTTCGCCTGGCGTTCCAGTTAAGCCTGTCTGATTGAGGAGCGCGCTCCTGATAATGTTTCTGGGCCTGCCGAATCCACCATTCCATTTCAAAAGGATCGCTGGACATCAGCGGGTCCTTTACAAATTGCTCGACCAGAATATCTGCCCAGATATTAGAAAAAAGTGTCGAACCCGCCCCATCCGCCACGCAAAACAGCCCGTGTTGCAGATCAAAGCGCAGCGCATCTTCGCAAGTCGTTATGTCGGCGCGTTCAGATTTCCAATAACGCAGACTGGTCACATCAGCAAACATCAATCGCGTCTTTCTGAGTGAGTAGTGAGCATACACGAAGACAGCTCAATGTATGCTGGACTGGCAAACAGCTAACGATTCAGGTCCAGCGGCTGCGTGGCCGGAGCGCTTACAAAGTTGAACATGAGGCGAATTGACGAAGCATCGCCATTGAAAATCATCCCGCGCGCCCCTGACGGAACCGAACTCCCAAGCAGCGATTCCAGCAGCGCCCGGCTTGTTTCGGGAATGACGCTCGACATCTTATACAGCAGCCTGGCGTATTGATCGTTCGGTACTTCCGACTCGCTGGCAGGATAGAGTACTGGCGACGCATTAATACCGGTGATGTGTATATTGAAAAGCAAGGCGTTACCATCACTTGTCGCAATCTGGGTGATCTGTTGGGCGATGCTTGAAGGATCGCCATCTGTTGACATACCATCGGTCAGATTGATAATGACGGGTGGATAATTGTCGGGATGGTTCATGACCCACTGTGACGCTACATCATAGGCGCGATTCAAGGCAGCGCACATGGGGGTGCCTCCGCCATTTTTGGCCTTAATCCAGATTGGAAAAGGAATCTCCACCTCATATAAGCCACCGGAGTCGTCCATCTCTTGACGCTTGCGCATTTCGATATCGAGCGGACTCATCTGGAGGTCGGCCAGTGAAACAAAGGGCTGGTTGGATAATACCCCATCCAGCGCGGATGTGACGCTAGACCCCTCGTAGCCAATAGCACAAATATCCGCTCGCCGTTTCACATCTGAACTTGAATCGGGCAGCACCTCCGTATTGATAGTGATCAACTCATTGAGGAAGCTATTAAAGATGGTGGCGACCATGTCGCATTTCCGCCTGCCGCTACCAACTTGCTGGCTCGCAAAGGGTTCAGCCATCGATCCTGACTGGTCAAGTAGAAAGATCATGCAACCGGGAGTCGCGCTGTTCCAGCGGCGTGTATACATGTTTGTCACAAGGTACCTCCTTCATATATTCTTAAGAATCATGCAGGTTCCGTTATACAGCAACAAAACATTTGCAATTGATTACATCAGACTAGTTTTTTCAAAATAGCAGAATATACTCTTGTATTGTGTTAGCACTATACCCGATTCAAAATAAGCTGTCAAGTTTCATGGAGGATATATCAATATATTTCTACTTATGTCAGAAAAAACAGGATCAATCTCAATGTAATCCAGGACTTGACATCTCTCACAATATTAGATAGAGTGAGTGTATATAAAATTCCGTAAGCCTGCACAATCCTCAAAGCGGGAGAGAAACATATGACAACACAGCCGCCCTCCGTTGATCGCGTGGGACAAAAATTTGGGCCGTATGAGATCACAAAATTCCTGGGGCGAGGGGGATTCGCCGATGTGTTTCTGGGGCGAAACTCGAATCTCCTGGAACAGCAGGTCGCTATTAAAGTGCTGGACAAATTAATGATAAAAGCCGATAAAGTTCAGCAATTTAAGAATGAAGCTGCTATTATTCTTTCATTGCATCATCCTTCTATTATTCGTTTTTTTTCCTATGATATTTATTCAGATCCCTTTGTTACCAATACAATCTATCCCTACATTGTGATGGAGTATGCGGCAAAAGGCAGTTTGCGCCGCAACCATCCCAGAGGATGGACGTTACCGCTGGAAACGATTGTGAATTACTCGCAGCAAATCGCCAGCGCCTTACAATATGCTCATGGCAGTCAAGTCATTCATCTGGATGTGAAACCCGAGAATATTCTGATCAACAATCAAGGTAAGTTATTACTCAGCGATTTTGGTCTGGCAATGCTGGTGACAGGAAAGAGGCCCGAGGATATCCAGGGAACACTGAGCTATATGGCTCCTGAACAGATGAATGGCAACCCGGACAAGGCCAGCGATCAATACTCGCTGGCTGTGATGGTGTACGAGTGGATTTGTGGCTCCCTTCCTTTCACCGCGCGCTCCTTCGACGAATATATCGAGAAACTCTTCCATGAGCCGCCACCCTCTCTGCTTGCCAGGGTTCCTACGCTGCCTCCGGCAGTCGAGGCAGTGGTGATGAAGGCTTTGTCGAAAAATGTGCGGGACCGCTATCCCTCGGTTCTCAAATTTGCTGAGCAACTGGAAAAGTCTATTACGAGCCCTGAACAGGCTGCCAGTTCACCGCCTGATAAACCTGCCAGCGCCACTCCGCGAGCAGTGCCTGCGTCATCAAGTAAAGGGGCTGGCGCGAATGTTTCACCTGCTCCACAAAAAGTGTCCCGCCCGGCTAAAGCTGACGCCGCGAATAAGGATGCAGCCGCAGCGCTTCTGCCGGTCGCGCTGCCCCCATCAACGCCAGCGGGGGCAGGCCAGAAGTCATTGCCGCCGCCTGAGCCTGTATTGCCTGCTCAAGCGCCGATACCCGCGCCTCCAGATGGCGCACCTGCTGTTGCTACCCCTGTCAATAATCAACCTGCTGCCATACCTGATCTACAGGCCGCGCGAGATGCAGCCGATCCGGTCAAAGCAACACCTGATACACAGGAGCCAACACCATTTCTGATAGAAAGGCCGCCGACCGCGCAGCCACCAGCCGCCAATCCCGATCAGCAGGGACAATCCCCCTTTCTGGGCGGAATGCCTCCCGACGCTCAGCCAGCAATCAGCAATCCTGTCTCACCCAGGCAGACGCCATTTTTGGGCATAAGGCCGCTTGACGACGCGCCAGCGGCCCCCGGCCCCGATCAACAGGCGCAATCTCCTTTTCTGGACATACCGCTGCCAGGGACGCAGGGAGCGGCTATTAATCCTGATCCACAGGGACAGGTCCCAATGGCGAATGCGACGCCGCCTGACCCGCAGGCGCAGGCAGCAACGCCTCCCGACCCTACTCAATCGCCCTTTCTCAAAGGGAAACCTCCCCTCGGGCCAGTGGGGGCAACACCCAACCAGCAGGGATATACCGGCGGATATTCATCCACGCGAGCCAAAAGTCCATTTTTAGGTGCAAACTCATCCGTCGATCTTTCGCCCGGCGAAGTAAAATTCGGCCCGCAGCCCGGCTTTACCCAGTCTCAAACCTTTGCTAACTTCACCTATATGGACCATCCAGGACCACCTTCGCTTCCACCCTACCTGGGCCGACCTGGCAATGGGGCAGGCGACCCGGAGCCGAACTCATTTCAGGAGATGTTTAGCCAGACTATGCATCATATATTACTGCCGAGGAGGCGACGACGGAGAACCTCTCTGCTGTTCTTTGCGGCGATCATCGCCAATCTCGTCGGCTCTATATTCATTGGTGTATGGCTGGGACGCCTGGTGCCTTCTACTGGCAACGAACTGGCATGGTGGGGCATCATCCTTTCCTTCGTCGTCTCCGTAGGCGCTTTCTGGCTGTTCGACTACTCCGGCAATAAGCTGCTGAAAGTAGCATTAGCCGTCATACTTGCCTTCATCTGGAGCATAACCGGCTTTGCTTTCGCAACACTCATTGGAGCCGGCACCAGCATAGGCTTCCTGCCAGACGCAAACGTCCTGTCCATCCTCTTTCTCTTTGCTGTCCTCGGACTCTGCATCTGGAAGACCTTCAGGCGGGCTTAGATGCAAAACTGGTACATTGTGCCGCCATCCTCTACGGTTGTCAGGTTGTGGATGACGGCACCGTTCGATTGAAGAACATTGAGAGTATCAGACCGAAGTAGGGGATGGTTAGAAAGATTGTTAATAGCAGTTGATATTGTAGAGGTAAAAAGTGAACATTACCGGAAAATAACCAGACATAACTCCAAACAGCAATTGAAAGAACACTTAAGATGGATAATACAACGATAAGTCGCATATTATACTTTACTTTCCTTCTCTCCAATTTTTTTTCCCATTCATCTCCTTTGAGTATATTGAATCCGAAACCGTCTCCCTCTTCATCTCCTTCTTTCATTTCGACGTCTTCTAGCTTTTCAATAAGCTCATGATCCTCAAAGTGGAAAGTGAACCTTATATTGAACCATTCCTGTGCTGCAAGTGAAAAAGCCTTAATAGCAACGCCATCAGCAGTAAGTTCAGGATCATCAATAGCAATATTTGGCCGGCTTTTACCTTTAATGGCAGCGCTTAGTAGCTTTATTTCTGAAGGTAATTGAACTATCATCAGCTTCTCATGAAAATCTTTTTTCTCAATTCGCGTATTTCCTTTATTTTGTATTTTCAGCAATGCCGTGTGAAGATTCAAGACAGGTGTAACATCATAGTAAATGCTTATGTGTTCTCTGACCGTAGAGGTGATAAGATCATTAAATACAGAGAGATGATCAGTAATTCCATAGATCAATTCTTTGTGCGAGAAAAAACTACTCGATAAAAAAATAATCACAAATCCTATAATAATAATCAGGGGATCAATAAAAATGGCATATGGGGATGGAATCATCTGAAGCATAGGGACAATAATCGATATGATAACAGCAACTAAGGCAAGAAAGATACTGGCTTGTTGCTCAGATGAAATAGGGAATACTCGTTTAAGTGATCGCTCTAACACAGCTATTACTCCTTAGAGGCAAGTATTAAGCTTTCGTGTGGTTAATGTATGTTTAATCATATACAGCATATCGCTATTTGTCAATAGTATATAAACTCGGAATAATGTTTAAGCAAACGACGTGAAATACGATGAACTGATCTGGCAATGCTTGACTTTCATTCTTACCTTTAGTAAAATGCCTCTTAATGGAAACTTTGATTAGAAATGTACGATCTGACATAATTTGAGTGTGAGGGGAGTCAAAAATTATGGCCGGATTTACGGGACAGCCGGGCATAGGATCTCGATGGGGTGACTATGAGGTAACAAATATCGTTTCTGAAAATACCTATGCTTGCGTTTGCAAAGCCAAAAAAATCCTGAATCCTGATAATATTGTTGCTATTAAAGTCCTGAACGGGGAAAAATTCGATGCCTATGCTATGTTAGAAAGGGAGGCTCAAGTATTAAATTTATTAGATCATCCTAATATCGTTCGATACATTGACTTTCAGATGACACCAACTGGTCGGCCCTACCTGGTTCTTAATTTTGTGGAGGGGAAACAAGCGATAAAGGGGTCACATTTCAAAACGACTCTCAAGCCCATTCATGTAAGAATGTATGTAACACAAATAGCAAATGCTCTCCAGCACATTCATAGTAAAGAAGTTTGTCATTGTGATATACGGCCACAGAATATTCTCATAACAAAGGGCGATGATGCTATCTTATGCGATTTTGGCTTTGCCCTGAAAGCAGACAAGAATCAACCGATAACTTACGAGTATAAAGATAATGACGATCGAAAAAAACTGCTACCACATCTTGATCAGAGTTATTTCTCATCTGAGCGAAAAGAGGGTACTATAGATGAAAAGGGAGATCAATATTCATTAGCCAGGATTGTTTTCGAGTGGATATGTGATGATCAGCCTCTCAAAAATGGCATGAGTATCGAGCAACGGATAGTTGCTGCAAAATACTCTTCGGAAGTGGGGAAAGTCCTCGAAAAGGCTTTAAATGATAATATGGGGGAAAGATATGAATCAGTGAAAGTATTCTCTGAAAAGCTCTGCAATGCTCTCAATATTGACATAGTTAATAGTTTGACCCGGAGGCCGCTTTCAACGCCTACTAAACCAAACAGTGCTTCAGGGTCTTCATCTGCAACTTCTCAATCCAATAGAAGTGTAAGCGCCTCAGCTACATCTTCTCAAAAAACAGCAGCCGAGCAGATTTCACATCTGACACATATACGGCGAAGGACTATTCTGACAACACTGGTATCTCTGCCAGCAGCAGCAGCTCTGCCTCTGACATGGGTAAAATTGTGGCCCCGGCTATTCCAACCGCCTCCTCGACGATCTTCTACCCGCTTTGGTACGCCAATTGGCGCGTATCTGGGTCACAGGGGCAATGTCAACGCGCTGGCATGGTCGCCAGATAGCCAGTGGATCGCTTCGGCCAGCGCTGATAACACGCTACAGGTCTGGAAACCGAACAGCGAAAACGAACGAATCGTTTTTCCCTGCCCCGATGGCAATGTGACGGATGTAGCCTGGTCCACTTATAAAAACTCTGGACTCATTGCATTTTGCGCTGGAAGATACGTATATATCTGGGACTTTATCAACGGCACCATGCCGTATAAAATTCCAGCGCCCAGAATTATCAAATCATTAGCATGGTCTCCGCAATTACTAAATTCCTCTCCCAGCCTTGCTATTGCGGGCGATCATGGTCTTGTACAGGTATTACAATTTGATGGCAATGATTTAGGCCAACCTCCAACTTCAGCTTCTTACACCGCACCCGGTATTAAACCAAATACTCAGCTTTCTGATGTGGCATGGTCCAGCGATGCTAACAATTTTGCGGTATGTTCTAAATCCACCTCTCCCTATGTATGGACATGGAATTTTAATAATGGTCTTCAGCAAACACCGCTCATGCCAGGTTTGCGGAGTGGGGTGCTTTCGATTGCCTGGTCTCCTGAATCAGCAGATACACTGGCTGTTGGACATGAAGGCAACGATCCATATGTGCAAATCTGGAGTAACGTTTTTGAGGATGGGAATCAGCCCATAAATTACCATTATTCAGGGCTATCTCGAGGTATTGATCAGATAGCATGGTCGCCTTCTGGACTATCTCTCACGGCAAAAACATATATTGCGGCTGGTGCCGAAGCCGATGGCATCATATGTGTCTGGAACACTGAAAAGAAACTTGTACCCGACACATATGATGGACATCGGCTTAGCTTTATAGACTCCCAGCGCTTTAATAACTCCAGCATTGATATTAAGGCTCTGGCATGGTCTCCTGACGGCACAATGATTGCTTCCGGGGGTACAGATAGCACTGTGCTTGTATGGACAAGCGGGATCGGCACATTTTGATCTGTACCCTCTGTGTACTCCTCTCTCCTGCGATCTTGTAAACGACAATCACGGCAAAAACTCGTTCGTCCACAATGCGTCAAAGTTCATGGTGTGAATAGGCTTGTTGTTGGCGTCCAGGATGCCGTTTGAGTTCAGGATGAATTGCGGGTAGCCGTGCCAGGGCGCGGCGTCCTGCCAGCCCCACTTGCGACCAGGGTCAGCGTAGCGCGGGCTGAGGAAGTTCTGGCTGGCGTAGACTAATCCTGCGTCTGGCAGCGTACCGGGGTTATCCGCGTTGGCCTTATCGATGAGCATCTGCGCCGCCTGTTGAGGGTGCGCTCGTGCATAGTCGTAGCCGCAGGAGGTTGCCAGCATAAAGCGCCGCAGCAGGTCAGGTTTCTGCTTGATCTCGGTCGGACTACTGATGATGTTGGGCGTATAGTAATCGGCCACGCCATAGTTAGTGATAAGGAAGACGTTCAGCTTCACGCCTGAGCGCTGCGCCTGGATCACTTCCCAGCCCTCGAAGACCCAGACGAAATCGATGCGGTGCGACTCTAAGGCTTGCATGGCATCCACGCTCAGCGTGATGTCGGTAAACTTACCCTTGCCGCCGTCTTTCTGGATGATCTCGCCTACCACCGCCGATTCATAGGGCGCGCCGAAACCGCCGTAGGTTTTGCCGTCAAAATCGCGCGGGCGCGACAGTCCTGAGCTTGCCAGCGAGACCAGCGCCGAGGTGTTGTGCTGGATAATGGCGGCAATCGAAACCACCGGCTGACCCACTGCGGCATCGGCTACAATACCCTCGGTAGCGCTAATCCCCACATCAGCCTTGCCAGTAGCCACCAACACATCTGGCGAGATGCTGGCGGAATAGGGCAGCAAATGAAGATCAATCCCCTCTGCCTGGTACCATTTTTGCGCCAGCGCGACATAGATGCCCGTGTGGTTGGTATTGGGCGTCCAGTCTAGCGCAAGACTCATAGTAGTTAAATGCTGTGGAGCCGCCTTACTGAGCGCTGCGCAGGCCGAACCGGGCGTCGCGGTGACATGCGCCGTCGTTGGCGCACCAGAACCGGAGGCGCGTTGCTGCCAGAAAAATGCACCAACGACCACAACTACTAATAAGAGCGGGATGCCGATGCTTAAAAACAAACGTGTTTGACGATTCATAGTGGTTCCTCCAATGGTCAGGCGCGACGCAAGGCCGCGCCATGATACCAGGGCAAGGCGATACGTTCGATGAGCGATACAAGACCAAATAGCAAAAGACTGAGTACAGCCGTCACGACGATGGCCGCGAAGACCTGGGCAGTGGCGAACGAGTTGGTAGCGTTCCGCATGTAAATGCCAAGCCCCTTCTCCGCGCCAACATACTCTCCGAAAATGGCTCCCACAACGCTATAGGTTGCCGCGATACGCAGCCCCGAAAAGAAGGAGGGCATGGCGGCAGGCAAGCGTACCATCCACAGGATTTGCCAGCGCGTGGCCCGCATACTGCGCAACAGTTGAATTAACTCCGGCTCAACCGAGGCCAGGCCATCCGCGACAGCTACGGCTATAGGAAAGAAACAGTAGATGATGACCACGATCAGTTTGGAGCGAATGTCATAGCCGATCCAGATGAGCAGCAGTGGAGCAAGCGCGATCATGGGGATGGTCTGTGATGTGACTAGCAGCGGGTAAATGGCGCGGCGTATCCAACTTGAAACGTCCAGCAGAATCGCCATCACGAGACCAAACAACGTCGCCAGCAAGATGCCCAGCACCGTTTCGAGCAGGGTTTGCACTGTGTTGTCGTAGATGATGGGCCAGTTATTCGCCAGAGCCGCGACGATAGTTGTGGGCGAGGGCAAAAACAGAGGACTGACCCTGCTGACCTGTACATAGAATTGCCAGATCGCCAGTAAGGTTATTAGCAAGATGAGGGCTGGACCATAATTTGCCAGTTTGCGCAATTTCATAGCTGTTGTTCCTTTAGAAGCAGCGACATCAACTCCGCTTCGAGTTGCGCGGCCTGCGGCGAGGCCAGTTGCTGCGGCTGGCGTGGATAGGGAAGTTGCGCTTCGACGACGCGCAAGACCCGCGCCGGACGCGCGCTCAACACGTAAATGCGGTTGGAAAGCAGGATAGCTTCGCGCACATCGTGGGTGATAAAGAGGATGCTGGCATGAAACTCCTGCCATACATCCAGCAGCCACATCTGGCACGACAGGCGCGTCAATGCATCGAGCGCGCCGAAAGGCTCATCGAGCAGGAGAAAGTTGCGATTGAAAAGCACCGTGCGCAGCAGGGCGACACGCTGGCTCATGCCGCCCGAAAGCGTGGCGGGGTAATACTGCGCAAACTCCATTAGTCCGAAGCGTTTGAGTAATTCACGCGCCTCCACCTGGGCTTGCTTGCGCGGGACATGGCGCACATCCAACCCCAGCATCACGTTCTCTTCCACCGTTTTCCAGGGCAGCAAGAGCGGCTTTTGCGGCATATAGCCCGCTTTACCAGCTCGCTCGCG
>DASTKD010000267.1:0-7428 GCA_035716135.1 Ktedonobacteraceae bacterium | reverse complement strand
GTCCTGATAGAACTCACCCTGTTGCTGGGGGCCAGAAGGACGTATCGCTGACTGGTTAGGGTTGGGTGGCAATGCCCCCGCCGGATATGCTGTCGAGGGAGCGCCAGAATTATAGTTCTCCGTACCGGGCGCGAATTGCGTATTGTAAGGGCTATTGAGTTGTCCGCTGCGCATCGGCGGCGTCTGAACCATCTCGGTTGGCAGACTGGTTGGCCGGGTCGGCGCGCCGCATTGCCCGCAGAAAACCTCGTTAGCATCTAGCTCATTCCCACAAGTAGGACATTTCATTCCCATACCTCTATCCAGATGTTATGTATTGCAACACCCTGTGCTATCATTCGCAAGCAACAGTGGATTTTTGGAACATCTTATCGGCGTCCATTATAACGCATCTTGCGTTTCGTGACTACTCATCATCGAAACGCAGGCCAATCTGTTGTAGCCCTTTATCCGCGTAGTGGTGATAAGCGATAAAAGAAGAGAGCGGCAAGACGCTCAGGGAATCTTGTTCCTCTTGTAATAACGAGGGGGTGCGCTCAAAAGGCCCTCTGATAATCAACCAGACCCAGGGGATGCGCTGTTCTACATTGACGCGCTGCATATTCTTGCGATCAGTGCTGCTGGCTCTGGCGAAGCCGGTCGGGTGGCTATGGTACGCTCCAATAACTTGCCCGGAGTATAAAAGATCAACGCGCAGCAGGTCTTCGGGGTCGAATTCAAAATAGACTGGCGAGTCAAAGGGGTTGCGTAATGGATGGACAGCTTCAACTCGCCAGTTGCCCATTTCGTCGATGGTGCCAATCAACACTCCACACGCTTCGATGCGCCGCCGCTTGTAGACATCTAGCAGTAATGTCTTCTTAGCGGCGGCGCTCATGCTAACCAACGTATCCGCCTGTTTGTGCATAATAGTTACTTGTGAATCCTTATTACGATAATAGAGAAAATGTGTTGTTAATGACGATCTCGCTCGTGATGTTCGCGGATCATATCGATTACGATAGCCAGCGCGATCACGAATGGCGCATCGACGCCCTGCGCGACATCAACGGCGTAGCTGTCACGGAAGAGCGAGAACTGGCGACCGATCTGCGCCAGTAAGTTGCCATAGCCATCGCTGACGGAGAAGTCCCAGTTCCACACATCGCCCTGAACATGGAAGGCCATACCATTGTCCGCTTCGATCTTGAAGCTCTCGCCGAAAAAGCGGAACTGTTCGTGCATACTGGCCGAGAACATGCCAATGCGGTAGATTTCATAGTGCGGCATCAACGAAATCACGCGCTGCTTGATTTGCACCAGTTCCTGACCGGTGCGAATATCAAACATCTCCAGGTTGTCCCCGATATGGAAGAACCTGCCACGAATCTCGAAGACGGGGTTGCCTGCCTGGTCGCGCACGACAAATGCCTCGGTGAGGCTCCAGGCTCTTTCTCGAATATGGTAACGCATGGTAAAGCTCCTTTTGCTGTTTTTTGTATGGGAACTTATGCTTTGAGAAATTGTTCGGCTGTGTAGCTGCGTAAATCGCCAATATGTAAAACGCTGATATCGGCTGTGAAGCCGTCAGGATGCTGGTTCACGGCATATTTGCCCTGTTCGACAAACACGGTGGTTAGTATATCTCCCATAATGGTGTGGCTATCGGCGAGAATTTGCGGCTTATCATCGATCATGACGTATTGGTCAGCCGGGTAGCGTTGTTGGATCTCATCCAGGTGTTCTTGCTTATGTATGTAGATCAGCACACGGCCCTCAACCGCTTCTGCCAGGTCGCTGCGAGAAATCTTTTCGGGCTGGTAGACCATATCGCCGTCTGAGACGATAACCGTCAATCCCAGCGTTCTCAGGTGGCGCAGCGTCTCAAGTACATGGGGGTAGAGTTTTTCGTAAAATGGATAGTTATAGAAGATTGAGTGAACATTTCGGTAGGTTCCCTCGTCCAGCACGTCCAGCGGGGTTTCCGCGCGCAACCGCTCCAGAGCCAACGGAATATTGACCACTTCGGACTCGTCGCGCGCCTGCTCATAGAGTTCCCAGTAGCGGTTGGCGAGTTGTTCCCCTGCCTCCGCCTTGAGTCGCTCATCTATGTCTTCCTTGACATCATCATTGGCAATCAGGGTGTTATCCACATCGAGTAAAAAAACGAGTGTTGGCAAGTTCCACCTTCTTTATAGCTCTCTATTCATGTCGCGGCCTTAGTCAAGAGCCTTATTTATATTACAGTCTCCATTACGTAATGGCAAGCAGATGTGGAAAGTAGAGCATGTGTCAAGCATATCCCTACGCCGGTTCAAATTCGACTGTGCCGCTTTTGCCTCCACCCTTGAGCGCGATATACGCCTGTTCTAGCGTGATAGTGGTGTCAACTCCCTTGCACATATCGTAGATGGTCAGGACGGCCACCGTCGCGGCGGTCAGGGCTTCCACGTCGACGCCCGTTTTATAGTGGGTGCGCGTACGTGCCTCGATAAAGATGAGACCTTGCTCGCTATCCAGCGCGAATTGCAGATCAATGTGCGTCATGGGCAAGGGATGACAGAGGGGGATGAGTTGCGGTGTTTGTTTGGCGGCCATGATGCCGGCAATCTTTGCCACTTCCAGCACACTCCCTTTAGAAATTGAGTTGCTTTCGATCAGGCGCACAGTCTGTGGCAGCATACGCACGCGCGCCTTTGCCACAGCTTCGCGCGTCGTCTCCGCTCTGTCGGTCACATCCACCATGTGGATATTGCCGCTTTCATCGAGGTGTGTCAGTTGGTGGGCAGATTGGTCGGTCATCACGTTGCTCGCTTTCGGGTGTCCTCGCTTATTTTTCGCGGGAAGAGTAAATGAACGGGTTCAGCACATCCTCGTACTCGAACAACTCGTCCGCATCGAAGAAACGCGCCACCTCGACATCCGCCGTTTCGAGCGAATCGGAGGCATGGACCAGGTTAGCTTGCACGCTCATCGCCAGGTCGCCGCGAATGGTGCCGGGCACGGCCTCGCGCGCTTTGGTGATGCCGCACATCGCGCGCACCGTATTGACGCAATCGACCCCTTCCCAGCAGCAGGCGATAATGGGGGTGCTGCGCATAAAGGTCTTGATCTCCGTAAAGAAGTCTCGTCCGACTAGATGGCTGTAATGTTCGTCCAGCAGATCATCCGCTAATGCCATCATCTTGATGCCGACCAGCTTCAAGCCCTTACGCTCAAAACGCTGGATAAGTTCGCCAACCAGGTCGCGCTGCATGGCGTCCGGTTTGATAAGTACTAACGTGCGTTCCATGAATAAAGTGTTCCCTTTCTTCCTTTTCATCTATAGCATGTTTTCTCATGCAGTGGTGATATGACTGGTAAATAATACACTTACAAAGCTGTGTTTCAGGCACTTCATCAGGTGGGTATCACTGTTGATATATGTCCCTGCAACCAGTATCACCTCTCTTTTATCCGTACACATTGTACCGTTAAAGTCGAAAAATGCAAGCCCTTCAAGCTTCCCACCTGTGTTATGATCTATGTACAAGATGTCTTTTCCTGGAATAAATGCGCGTGATATGAAGGTTATTTTTCGCAGTAAAGATTTTGCCAGTATTGATGGCGCGGGCCTGGGGTTTAACAACCGGCGTCCCGGCGCGGCTGCCTGGCATTACCAGGGGCGTGTACAGCACCGCCAGTGGCAGGGAACCTATCAATGCTACTGGGATGGGCCGCAGTTGCTCTGGACAGTGCATGGCGATGAACGGCTCTTCGTGCTGGCGGCTGCGCTCAAGTCGCGTGGATTGCAGGTTGAAGTCAAACAAGATTAGGAAGCATAGAAGTGTAAGCAAATGGATAGAGATAGACAGAATGAACAGAAGCGTGTATTGCTGCTGATGTCGCCCGCTACCTACCGGGCGGGCGCGTTTTTGAGCGCGGCTAAGAAACTGAATCTGGCGGTGGTAGTGGGCATCGACCTGCCCGAAACGCTTTCAGAATACTGGCATGTGCCACTCGGCCTGGATTTCACGGACGTACAAGCCTCGGTGCGTACTATCGTGAATTTTGCGCAAGAACATCCCATCCACGCGGTTCTCTCGGTAGACGATAGCGCATCCGAGCTTGCCGCGCTCGCTAACGCCGCGCTCGGATTGGCGCAAAACTCGCCCCAGGCGGCGGAAGCAGCGCGCGATAAACTGCTGATGCGTACCCTGATGTCGCAAGGCGGCGCGCCGTGTCCCATTTTTCGCCCCTTTTACCTGCGCGATGACCCCGCCGAGATCGCTGCGCAAGTTGGCTATCCCTGCGTGCTTAAACCGACACGCCTTTCGGGGAGTCGCGGTGTGATACGCGCCGATAACCCTGCTGAATTTGTGGTGGCCTTTCAACGACTCAAACGCATGTTGCTGCAAGAAGGCAATTCCGAACAGGAAACGGTGTTTCTAGTTGAAGATTTCATCCCTGGCTTCGAGGTGGCGTTGGAAGGGCTGCTCACACACGGAGAATTGAAAGTATTAGCGTTATTCGATAAACCTGATCCATTAGATGGCCCGTTTTTTGAAGAAACGATTTATGTCACACCTTCGCGTCTGAGCGACGAAACCCGGGCTGCCATTGCGCATTGCGTCTCTGTAGCTGCCAGATCGCTCGGCTTGCAGGAAGGACCGGTACATGCCGAATTGCGCGTCAACGAACAAGGCCCCTGGATGCTGGAGATTGCAGGCAGATCGATTGGCGGCCTCTGTTCAACCGTGCTGGAGTTTGGCGCGGGCATGTGCCTGGAAGAATTGATCTTGCGCCATGCTACCGGAGAAGAAATCACTGCTGTCGAACGCGAGGACAACGCCGCCGGAGTGATGATGATCCCCATTCCATCTGCGGGCATCCTCAAAGCGGTGCATGGCGTCGAAGAGGCGAAGCGCGTGCCGCTCGTCACCGGCATTGAGATTAGCGCGAAATTGAACTACCCGCTCGTTCCCCTGCCAGAGGGCGCAAGTTACCTGGGCTTCATCTTCGCGCGCGGCGAAACACCTGCCGAGGTAGAGTCCGCTATTCGTCACGCGCACAGCCTGTTACGCTTTGAGATACGGCGTGAAATTCCTGTGCTGCGCCCGGTAGTGGTAGGTTAGGAAATTTGAATGCTATTACTGTGAAGAGCTTTTCTGCTGATCGAGGGCAGGAGATGAAGCCTTGATATGCGTCGGCGAGACGCGCGCCTGTGAGAGAAAAGCCCAGTTGTTCTGTTTCACGACGCGCAGGTACATGAACGTCTCGGTTTGTTGCACGCCCGGCACTTTATAGAGCTTTTCTGTCAGGAAACTCAAGAGGTGGGCGTTATCCTGGCATACTACCTCGGCCAGTAAATCAGAGCTACCCGCAGTAATAATGAGGTAGATCACTTCATCGAAAGCCGAAATCTCGCGGGCAACCTCTAATAATCTGTCTCCCGAGACGCGAATGGAAATCATGCTGGCGAGCGAAAAGCCCATTTTCAGGGGGTTGGTGATGGCGACGATCTGCATTACCTGGTTGTTTATGAGGTTGGCTACCCTCTGGCGCACGCTGGCTTCTGATATTCCCAGTTCCGCCGCCAGCTTGGTGAATGGGCGGCGTCCATCGAGTTGCAGCGCCTCGATGATGCGCTGGTCTATCTCATCTATCGTGCTTTTAGCCGAGTTATTGTTTTGATCCATGATGCGCTTATACTAACATCTTATGGCCTCGTATGCAACAATTTGCAGGCCATTTTTGCATGTCATATCATGTAAGCGCGAGTAATTGCTCGCTCAATGTAGACCCGCCGCGAAAGGACAATTGTCATGTTCCCCGCTCCTCATAGTACCGGCCTTATTTTCGATGGACGTTATTTACGCCACGACACTGGCGCGCAGGCTACTGTACATATGCGTAACGGTTCTTTTGAAACATCACCTGAAGGCCATCCTTCCTCGACGGCTATCACAAGGCGCATCAAGGAATTTCTCGATGGCTCTGGTTTGACCGCTATGATGCAGCCCATACCCGCGCGCCCAGCTACCGAAGACGAGCTGGCCGTCTATCATACGCGCGAATATATTCAGGGCGTACGCGCCCATGTCGAGGGCGGACCTATGCAGGGCGCGTGGGGAGAGATCGAGAGCGATACGCCGCTCAGCCCCGGCTCTTTCGACGCGGCAGTCTACGCTGTTGGTGGGTCTATGAATGGGGTGCAGGCCATTATGCAGGGTGAGGTGCGCAACGCCTATGCCCTCTTACGCCCACCCGGCCATCATGCTATGAGCAATAGCGCGATGGGCTTCTGCATTTTCAACAATGCCGTCGTTGCCGCGCATTATGCTCGCAATGCCTTTGGCCTGGAACGTGTGATGATCGTGGACTGGGACGTGCATCATGGCAATGGTACGCAGGATGCCTTTTATGCCGAGCCGGGCGTGCTTTTCGTCTCGCTCCACCAGCACAACTGGTACCCCAAACTCTCCGGCGAGCTTGAACAGGTGGGTAGTGGCGCAGGCGCGGGCTATACCGTCAACATCCCGCTTCCGGCTGGCACCGGCGATAGAGGCTATCGCGCCGCCTTCGAGCAACTGGTCGTTCCCATTGGACTGCAATACCGCCCGCAGTTAATCATTATCTCCGCCGGACAGGATGCGAATTGGCTCGACCCGCTTGCTCAGAATATGCTGACGATGGCTGGTTTCCGCACACTATCCACATTCATGCGCGACCTGGCCGAGGAAATCTGCGATGGTCGGCTGCTGATGTTGCAAGAGGGCGGCTATAGTGTGGCATACGTCCCATATTGCACCGTTGCCGCCGTTGAACCGCTTCTCGGTGTTGATCTAGGCATGGTCGATCTCTACGCCGGATCATCCGAAGTGGAGCGTTGTATGACCATCCTGACGCAGGAAACACTGGACGCATTAGCGGCTGCTAAAAAGTGGCATAGCAACTGGTGGAAGATATGATTTCCTATAGCCATAAGCTATTGTATGCAGAGGAAGGTATGGGGTATGAGTGATGTTTCATATAATGATATTGCTGAATGGTATGATGGCTATCTGCGCGAGAACCCCATCTATACGGATATTGTGCTGCCGAATGTATTAGCCCTGGTTGGCGATGCGCAAGGGCAAAGCGTGTGTGATCTAGCCTGCGGGCAGGGATGGATTGCGCGCGAGCTTGCCCGGTGCGGCGCGCGTGTTACCGGCATCGATCTGGCTGAGAATTTGCTGGCGATTGCGCGACAACATGAAAAGCAGAGTCCGTTGCATATTACATATGTGCATGGTGACGCGCAGGTTGCTCTTGAACTGGCCGATACCAGCTTTGACGGATGTGTATGTGTGATGGCTTTGATGAATATGCCTGATTTGCCAGCAGTGTTCTCGACCGTGCGTCGCATCCTCAAACCCGGCGGCTGGTTCGTCTTTGCTATCACTCATCCCTGCTTTCAGACACCGGATG
>DASTKD010000266.1:0-25471 GCA_035716135.1 Ktedonobacteraceae bacterium | reverse complement strand
CAAGACATCTGGCTAGAGTATCGTGACGCCCATAACCAGAACATAGAGATAACCGGATACCCTACGGAAAAAAATCCTGCTTTACTTGCTCGTATCATCGAAGCATCTTCAAATCCTGGCGATTTAGTACTTGATTGCTTCTCCGGTTCAGGAACGACATTAGCCGTTGCCGCTCAATTAAATCGCAGATGGATAGGCATTGACGACAGTGTAGAAGCGATTTCCACCACACTTCGTCGCTTTGCTAAGGGGTTAGAGCCTATGGGTGATTTTGTGGACAGGCAGGAAACCCAGGAACAGTTAATACAAAAGTCACTTCAATGGGACAACGCAGAAAAGCCGATTGAAGCGGAAAAGTACAACAAAATAGCTGCCGCAAATGGGCATCACATCATAAACAACTTTTCGCTCAGGGCTATCGAAAGCTTCGCAGGTGATCTGGATACTGTGCTTCAGCAATGGTTGGAATGGCAGTAATCAGTCCTTCTCGCAAATTCGATGCAACTCGTCGAGTATGATTTCCCAGGGAACTTCATTTTTAGGGGGATATTTTTCTGGTTCGTAAAGAATATGCACGCCACAATCTCTGAGGAAATTCATGCTTCTGAAGAAGGCAGGATGACTATCAAGACCGGAAGCTGTAAGAACACATGGAACAACCACTACAGGCATATGCAAGCCCATATACTCGCACAGCAGACCAAGCGCCAGGGTATCTGAAATACCAAGCGCCCACTTATTAATAGTATTAAATGTTGCTGGATAAACCACAATAGCGTCGGCTCTTGGAAGAACATCAGGTTCCTCAGGACGTTTGTATTCTGTTCGTACAGGATGGTTTGTAAGTCTCTCAAGTGATATATGATCTATAAATTTGGTCGCCTCTGGTGTTGCAATTACACATACATCCCATTTTGCTGCCTGCGCAAGTGCTACGAGTTCATGCACTCGTTGTGCAGGGCGACTTGCGCAAACAACAATGTAGAGGACACCTTTAGCAGTCGCCATGTTTTCGTTCATATATTCCCTCGAACCCATTTCAATGTAAGAAGCGGTTTAAGGTACTGTTGGTCTAAGACTTTGACATATGACGTGTCTTTCCACGGTTCAAGCTCATGTCTGAAACTGATGAGGCGCTGTAAAACCGTTGGAGATTTGATCTGAGCGGTAATTGTTGCAGCTTGAACAGCGATTTCACAGGCTTGCTCAATTTCATTTTGTTGAATGTAGGTTCCAGCCAGGTCTGTTAGAAGATTTGGTTGTCTTCGCATTAAATTTGGATCAAGGAGTTCCAGGGCTTCTTTCAAAGCCTTTTGAGCTTCTACTGGATGATAGAGGCGCAAGAAACAAACACCTTTATAACCGGATAATAAAGAAAGATCAAAGTGTATCCAGTAACATTCTTCTCTGGGCTGCATCTGATATTTTACACAATCAGTTTCGTGAAGAGCCTGAAAACAAGCTTCTGTATTCCCCAAATTTACCCATATTTCAGCTTCAACTGCTGCTAACCAGGCACGAATTGTGCTATTAGCACCTTTTGACGACAGGCGGCGAGCTTCTTGTATACACATAAGGGCCGCCTGTGGGTTTTTGCTATATGTATATGTAAAGCTCATTCTTCCCCAGGCGACAGCTTCTAATATTGGATTATTTGCCTCCTGTGCAGATCTTACAGTAGCCTTGTAAAATTCTCTGGCTTGTGCATATTCGCTCATATCAAAGTATAGCTCACTGACAAGGAGCGTTATTTTACCGAGAGTGGAGCAAAGATGGGTGCGTATCACAGGAAGTAGTGGTCCTTCAAGCAGCACCAATACCTTCTGTAAATGATCTAACACATAACTGAGCAAGTCGCTTGACGCCAGCGCTGCGCTATGTCGATCTCCCCAATAGCTATCGGTACGATGCTCAAGATAGAGAAGTGTAGCCTCATCAATGCTGGATGGTTTAGCGAGCGCTCGTGAGAGCCTTTCTAAAAGAGATGCATTGAGCAAATCGTAGGAAGAGGAGGAAACAATCGTACCACCTATGAGACGAGGTGTGTATTGAAGCAGCCTGCGGCGAGATTTATCCATATCCTTTGGCTCTGATTCCCAGGCTACCAGTGTAGCGGGTGAAGATAACAATAACTGTTCGCTCGCTATATCTTCAATTGTACCACGTTCCCGCATCGCTGGAAGTGCTGAGGCGATGTCGATCTGCCGGTCTGGCATTTCGTTCAATGGGAAAAGCGTTGAGGGGTCTACGAATCCTAACTTATCTGCTGTAAGTTTGTAAAGTCGGCAAAAAGCATCCTGGTACAACGAACTGGGCGTATGTTTCCCTTGCTCCCATTTCCAGATCATACTACTATTGACGGCGACTGTCTGGTGATCCTGTTCGCAAAGAATACGTAATTCATTTGCTACACGTATTAAGGACCATCCACGAAGTATTCTCTGTTGACGCAACTGTTCGTTGGGTTTTCCTGTATATCCAGACTTCATGCCCTCTTCCAGCCTTTCACGATACTACAGATGAACGTTTTCGCTCATGTTCGCATTGTACAGCAGAGAAAATAGGCTGACAAGTCTTAGATATGAAAATGCCTGAAATATTTGTGAATAGAGAGTGAATAGACTGTGACTACCACTTGCTATTTCGCCTTTTAATGATGCCATGTATGCTTGTCAGGGAGACAATGCTAAAGGGTAAATTACAAGGACAGAAAGGACATCATTATGGATGAGCCAGCAGGGAAAAGCGAGGTGGCGCGTTTTCGCCAGCAACAGGCATTAGAGGAAGAGGCCGCGCGCCTTGCGCTCTATGGATACGCGGAGGTTGCCAGGCATGATCGTATCATCGCGCGTATGGAGATCGGCGGGCGGCGCATTCTCCGGCTGATCGAAGAGGGCAGGCACGAAGAAGCTCTGGTACTGATGAACAGCGAGAATTGGGGCGAAGCGTCGGGGAAGACGAAAAAGAATAAGAAACGGAACAAGTAGATATGAAGCAAGCTGAAACCCATCGTACCGGCATTCCCATAACACGAGTGCATCCCAACGATTTGAAAGTACTGGAGAACGTTCTAAACATTTATCTGCTCTATTTGCGGCGTTCAAATGGAGGGGATACACGCATCCGGGTAATGCAGCGCCTCCACCAACGCCTTAAAACGCTGCTCTCCTCGTCACAAAGCATCGAAGGAACGTGCATCCTGTTTAGTGAGCAAGAACTCCAGGCTATCCATGAGGCGCTGCCGGGCTACATGAGCCTGCTCTGCCAGATCATCCCACCATCTCCGCAGCGCAACGAGGTGCTGGAGTGCTTGCAGGGATTGCACCTGCAATTCGCTGCCATGCTTTCCGCGTATCTAAACTAATCCACATCGTTTAGCGCGCCAGCCGCACATTGGCCGGGAATCCACTAAAGCGCGCTCGTAGCACTTCTACGCCATGCTGATTGACGTAGCTCCCTATGGCTTTGAACAGTCGTTTCTCTACATCTTTCTCAGTGAAGGTTATGGTACAGGTGATGGTGTCACCAATATACACGGATGCGACGTAGTAGAAATGCATCTCGGTGGCGAGGAAGCCGATCATGCCGCCAATGTGGGTTATCATGCTGCTGGTGAGCAGGCCGGGGATGTTGCGCCGTCCGAAAAAGTTGCTCTGCGCGAAGGTTTCATCGATATGATAAGGGTTGTAATCGCCGGTGACGCCGCAGAAGAGCGCGACATCGCCCTCGGTAAAGGTGCGGCGGAAAGTGAAGGTCTGGCCGACCTGTATGGCATCGAAGGCTTCGCGTAGTTGCTGCTTAAATTCGGGTGTTGCCTCTGACATTGGTTTACTCCATCTCCTTGCATTAGCATAGCATCTGTTTAATCCTACCACAAGAAGTTTTTCAGTTGTGAAGCGCGTAAGTGATACAATAAGAATCGGACGGGGGGTTAGATAGAGCGCTGGCGCGGGATGAGACTATCTATTACTTCTGGCATGAGATCAGCACTGCTCAACGATGATGTATGAGGAGAAGCATATGCTGAAAGTTGCGCTGATTGGCGCGGGAAGCGCTGTGTTTGCGCAGAGGGCGATTACAGACATTCTGGCAATTGATGGGCTGGATGCAGGCACATTTGCTCTGGTTGACCTGGATAGCGAGCGGCTGGAACTGGCGCACGAAGTTGCCGAGCAGACGATCCGCTCTGCCGGAAAAGCATGGACGGTGCAGGCGACGACCGGCAGGCGTAGTATGCTGCCGGGCTGCGATTACGTTATCAACATGATTGAGGTTGACGGGCTGGCAAACGTCCACTCCGATTACGCCATTCCCCTGAAATATGGCGTGGATCAATGTATCGCGGATACCATTGGGCCGGGTGGAATTTTCAAATATTTGCGTACCGCGCCATCCTGGCTGGCTATTTGCCGCGACATCGAAGAACTCTGCCCGCGCGCGCCGGTCATCAATTATAGTAACCCCATGTCCGCCCTGGTGCTGACCGCCTTACGCGCAACCTCGCTGCAGGTGGTCGGCCTTTGCCAGTCAATCGTGCAGACCGCCTACGAACTGGCGGACTATATGAATGTACCATATGAACAGATGCGCTACCGCTGCGCTGGTATCAACCACCTCTCGTGGTTCGTCACGCTCGAAATGGATGGCGAGGACCTGTATCCACGCCTGCGCAGCGCGGCAGACAACCCGGCTATTTACGAGCAGAATCCTGTGCGCTTCGATCTGATGCGCGCCTTTGGCTACTTTACCACCGAATCCAGCGGGCATGTCTCTGAATATGTACCCTATTTTCGCAAACGCAGGGACTTGATTGATTACTATGTGCGTATGCAGCCGGATTGCAGGGGCGGTGAACGCGCAAGCAGGTGGCCCGCGAACCGCGTGGAACATGACGAGCGATTGCGCGACTACCTGGAACGCGAAAAGCGGGGAGAGCGCGCATTTTATCTCGAAAGGGGCCTGGACGCTGGCTCGTACATCATCGAGGGTCACGCGCTGAACCGGCCACAGGTGATTTATGGTAATGTTGGCAATAGCGGGTTGATCGACAATCTGCCGCGCGATGGGTGTGTAGAGCTGGCCTGCCTGGTTGATGGCAACGGTATCCATCCGCTCCAATTTGGCCGCCTGCCTGCACAACTCGCCGCGCTCGACAACGTACATATGATGATACATGATCTGCTGGTGCAGACGCTTCTCAACGAAGAGCGTGAAGCAGCGGTGCAGGCTCTGATGCTCGACCCGTTGACCGCCGCAGTCTGTTCTTTAACGGAGATACGCCAGCTGTTCGATGAAATGGCATCGACACAGCAAGCCTATCTCCCACATTTTATCAATCCAACATAAGGAGTACGTATGGCCGATATTGTTCCCTACTTAGAGCGTATCCGCGCCCGCTTTGAACAGCCCGACACGCGGGCCGCATTTCAAGGCTTTGCCAAAACTATTCAGTTCATCTTTACTGATCTCCATCGCAACTTTGCCCTGAGTATCGGCAAGGACGGCAACGCGGCGTTGACAGAAGAGACGCTGCCACAGTCGGATATTCAGGTCACGACCAGTAGTGACACGCTGGCCGGTATCCTTGACCGGAAGGTGAATCCAGAACTGGCTTTCGTCACCCGTAAGCTCAAAGCCTCCGGCAAAATGGAAGACCTGTTGAAATTGCAGAAATTGCTGTAAGAAAAGGCAGGGCAAATGGAAGCGCAAGCTCCTCTCAAAAAGCTGAATGTGCGCGATCAGCTCGTCCTCAGCGTTTTCTGGCTTTCGCTCAATGCGCAGAGCGCGGCGCTTTTCCCCATCGTCATTCCGCTTCAGATTTTGCTCTTTTTGCCCTCCGGTCAGGTAGGTAACGCTCAACAGGCGTTGCTCCTGGGGTGGATTGCGACGATGGGAGCGGTCGTTTCGCTCATCATGCCGCCGCTTTTTGGCATGTGGTCTGATAATACACGCGGTGCATGGGGGCGGCGGCGGCCATACATCGCGGTGGGAGCGCTCTTGCTGGTATTGAGCGCGCTGCTGCTGGCTACAGCAGGCAGCCTGGCTCTCTTCGTGATCGCGCTCATCATCAACCAGACTGGCAGCAATGCCGCCAACGCCTCCTACCAGGCCCTGCTGCCAGATCGCGTACCGAAGGAGCAGCGCGGCGCGGCATCGGGCTATATGGGGCTGATGACCATTATCGGCAATATCGGTAGCCTGGGCCTGGCGGCTCTGCTGCTCAACCAGGTCAACCTGACTTCTACAGGAAGCGCTGTCATACGGCGCGGCGCAATGCTCTTTTATGTTATTACGGGCGTCGTTTTGATCGTGGGCGCGTTAATCACCGTTATCGGCATCCATGAAATCCCATTTGCCCCCACCGCTAGCGAAACTACTCGCAAGCAAGAGAGTAACCTGATCCGCTTCCGGCGCTGGTTTGTCTATAACTGGATCGCACCCTGGCGCGAATATAACTTTATGCTTATTTTCCTGACGCGCTTCGCGGTAATGATGGGGCTAACCCTGTTTATGACTTTCATTGAATACTATTTTGCCGATGTTGCCAAAGATACGAATTTTGTGCAAGCAACGGCGGTGGTGGCATTACTGGCGCTGGTAGGGGCTATTTGCAGCGCCTTCGTGCTTGGCGTCTACTCTGATCGAGTGAAACGCGCTCCTATCGTGTGTGTCTCTACGCTCTTGATGGCAACGGCCTCGTTCGCCTTCGTTGTTGCTCCAGGCAGTTTCCCCCTCTGGATTCTGGGCATTCTCTTCGGAGTTGGCTACGGCGCTTATACCAGTGTAGATTGGGCTTTAGCAATCGATGCCATGCCTTCGCTGAGGACCGTTGGCAAAGACTTTGCTCTATGGGGTTCATCGACCAACCTGTCTTCGATCCTCGCGCCCGCCATGGGCAGCTTCATCATTTATCTTATCGCTTTCCACGCGGCTACGGCCCTGGGGTATCGTGTCGTCTTTGCCGTCGCCACCCTTTTCCTGCTCGCCGGAGCGTTATTTGTCCTGAAAATCCGCATACCAGCGCCTGATTGATGAGCATCACCTGTAGAGGTGCAGCATGGCAAGTTCGCGTATTCTGCGTTTCCCCAAAGGGTTTCTATGGGGAACGGCAACGTCATCTTATCAATACGAGGGTGGCAACACGAATAACCAGTGGTATCGCTGGGAAGAGCAGGGCCATATTCGACCAGGGGAGCATTGTGGCAAAGCCGCCAACTGGTGGGAGAGCGCCGAAAGCGATTTTGCGCTGGCCGAGCAAATGGGCAATAGCGCGCTACGCCTGAGTGTAGAGTGGAGTCGCATCGAACCTGCCGAGGGGCATTGGGACAGCGCGGCTATGGACCGTTACAGGGCGATGCTGGCAGATTTGCATAAGCGTGGCATAAAGCCGATGATAACGCTACACCACTTTACCGAGCCATTGTGGTTCGCGGACCGCGATGGTTTTGCGAACGAGCATAACATCCATTTCTTTGTGCGCTATGTTATGTATGTCGTACAAAATCTGCATGACCTGTGCGATTTCTGGATCACCATCAACGAACCGAACGTTTATACCGCGCTGGGTTATATACTCGGCTCCTACCCTCCCGGCCAGCACAACTTGATGCGAGCGCAGCGCGTGATACGCAACCTGCTACAGGCGCACGTTGAAGCGTTCTATGCTATACGCGCGTTGCAGCCAGAAGCTTCAATCGGGTATTGCCTGGATTATCGCCTCTTTGATCCCGCTCGCGCCCATTCACCTTTTGATCGCAGTCTGGCCTCGCTGCATCAGAAGTTCTTTGTCTGGAACACATTACAGGCGGCGGAGACGGGCCGCTTCACGTTTCCTTTCAACATGCTGGTTGCTCCCATTGCGCGCGCGGCGGGAGCGCGCGACTATCACGGTGTGAACTACTATACGCGCGAAATAGTGCGCTTTGATCCAACCATCCCTTCGGAAATGTTTGTGCGGCGTTACGCGCTTCCCGGCTCGGTCTACAGCGACCCCGGTCGAGATAATGGTATCGAGGAAATCTATCCATACGGTTTATACCGCGTGCTAAGGGCCATTCATCAACGCGCGCGTGGCAATAAGCCTGTGTATATCACTGAGAATGGTTTGAGGGATGCCGCGGACAACCGCCGACCACAGGCCCTCCTGGAGCATCTCGCCATGCTGCATCGCGCCATACGCGAAGGTGTGCCTGTGCGTGGCTACCTGCACTGGACGCTGGTAGATGATTTCGAATGGACAGAGGGTTGGAGAGCGCACCTGGGCCTGGTTGCCATGAATCCTTTGACCCAGGAGCGCGCGCCGCGTAGCAGCTTCTCTCTACGGGGAAATTTGCCGTGAGAATGCCATCACTGAAGCTATCGTCGAACACTACGCGCCCCATGCGATGGAGCGCGTATTTTCGGATAGTTACTAAAGCGGCAAACCGAGTGTTGCAACGATTGTAGCGGGAGACGAAAGAAAAGCCTTCAGCGACCTTAAATTCCTGCTCTTTGAAGCCAGAGAGGGTGCGCGAGCCACAGCATCCCCAGTAACAGGAGCATGACCCCGATAAAGGGGCTGAGACGCTTGCCGCCGGGTATGGCCTTTTCGATTACCATCGCGCCAGTGAGCGCAGCCATGCCCGCCAGATTGCCCACTCCGACGCCGAACATGACGAGCATCAAGGCCCAACAACATCCCAGGCAGTATCCACCATGTCGTAAACCCAGGTGCCATGCCGCACCTACACCTTTGCGGTAGTGGCGCATGAAAAAACCCAGTGGCGTGCGGCACATATCCAGGCAGCGCTCCTTGAGGGGGCTGAACTGGAACAGACCGGCGAGGAAGAACGTCACCGCGCCGATGAGCCAGGAATGCACTGCCAGCCAGGGCCACCGCGCCACCAGGAGATGCACCAGTGTATCTCCAAGAAACGCTCCTGCGGCAAAGGCTGTCCAGATCACCGCGTAGCCTGCTAGAAATGCCAGGGGAACCTTGATGGGATGTGTTTGTCTGCGACCGGCATACACCACCATCTGGATCATAGGCATACTGGAGGGCAGCATCATCGCTACCGTCATCAGTTGCCAGCACAACAGGAACACTTCGAACGCTGCAAGCCAGGGCAGACCACTGGCTTGCAGCAGGTAGTGATGGTCGAGCAAGAAGGTCTGATGCGCCAGTGTCGCCAGGACGAGTACTGCCCAGGCAGCGGCGACCAGCAGCCAGGGCCACAGCGCGCGGACCCGGCTCCGGCGTTGGATACGCTCGCTCGCCCTGTGGGGATCGGTCAGATGCAGCACAGGCATCATATTCCCCTTTCCTTAGACAATGAAGCGGAATGTTCCCTGAATGGCGTTATGGTGCTGCAAGCTCAGATCGTGACCCAGCTCCGGAATCTGCGAGCGGTAATGGTCGGCACTGCTCACATAGGCCGGGGAGCCAGGAATGGTCGAAAAGATACTCTCGTGGAGCGTGGTTGCCTCCCCCGTTGGCCCGGTGAAAGGCACAAGCTCAGCGTGTACCCGCTGACCGATAGCGAGTGTCCCCTTGCCTTTGTCGACCGTAAAGGTAATGGGAACACGTTCGACCCCGACCACCTCGCCGATCAGTGCAGCAGTATCGGCAATGGAGCCACCCAGCTTGCCGGTAAACACCGCTAACAAGGCGTCTTGCTGCTGCTGTGTCGCTTTGTCATCAACATACACCAGCACCTGCCAGCCTCCCTTTAAGATATTGCCCGGAATATGGGCGCTGAGGGCAATGGTGAGTCCTGAGACATCGATCCCCTGGATCGTGCCGCTGTCGATATGCCAGCCAACGGCAGCATCGCACGTCCCCCCATCCGGGTCCCTGCCTACCCAGCAGGGACACAAGACATCGCATGAACAGACCTCTAATAAACGTCCCTCCAACTGATACGTCGTACCCGCGCTTGTGGTCATCTGCGTCGTTTCCTTCTGCTTCTCTCCCGAGAAGCCTCTACAGTTCAACATCCGTGTAGCTGTACGTTCTCAGCCATTACGATAACGCGAGAGGAGAGCATTTTTCGCAGATGGGCTTTTTCTAAGTATATTATATCATCCATTTATGCTCGAGTCGGCTTCCAGGTTCGGAAATGCTCTCGATTTCTCAAATGTGACTGGCAGGCTTTTCAAACCGTGCAGGATAAAGGCCGGCACAGGTTCCAGTTCTACATCGCGGTCTCGCCGGATGCTGGCGAAGCGTTCGAGCATGATGCTCAGCGCGACCTTCGATTCCAGGCGGGCAAGGGGCGCGCCCAGGCAGAAGTGAATGCCATATCCAAAGGCCAGGTGCCGGTTAGGGGCGCGGCGAATATCAAAGGTTGCGGCGTTGGGAAATTGCGCTTCATCGCGGTTTGCCGAGCCAATCCAGGCCGTGACGCCCACGCCAGCCGGGATGTCTTTGTCACCGATGCGTGTATCCTGCGTGGTGACGCGGAACATCATTTTGATGGGCGAACGGTAGCGCAGCACCTCCTCGATGGCATCGGGCAACAGGGCGGGATTGGCCCGCAGTTCTGCCCACGCCTCTGGATGCTCATCGAAACACCAGATGGCGTTGCCGATCAGGTGCGTGGTTGTCTCGTTTCCAGCGATGAGCAGGAGTATGCAGAAACCGAGCAATTCCTGTTCCGTGAGATGTTTGCCGTCGATCTGCGCGGCCAGCAATGCGCTAATCAGGTCGTCTTCTGGCTTCTCGCGGCGCTGCGCGATTACCCATCTGAAGTACTCGCTCATGGCTACTTGCGAGTCCATGCCCTCCGAAGGGGTCGCGCCTATGAATTGATCTGACCAGAGCTTAAAGCGCTCGCGGTCTTCGTGTGGGATGCCGAGCAGTTCCGCTATGACGATCACAGGCAGAGGGTAGGAGAGGTCGTTGATAATATCCATGTGACCCTGCGGCGCGACTTTGTCGAGCAGTTCGTTGACGATGGCAGTAATGCGTGACTCCAGGCGCGCGATCGTGCGCGGCGTGAATGCCAGCGTGACCAGCGAGCGCAGTTGCCGGTGGCGCGGCGGGTCCATACTAATCATGCTCACGTCTAAAGGATGATCGGACTCGAAGTCGGCAAAGCGCGATGAAAAGGTGCTATGCTCGGATAGCACGCGCTGCACATCGTTGTATTTGAAAACGCTCCAGTTATGGCGACGCGGATCAAGAAAGACGGGCGCGGACTCGCGCATAAGAGTAAACCAGGGATACGGGTCAAGGCCAAAAGGAGAAAGGGATGTGGTCAAACAAAACCTCTTTTCTTAGTTTACGTTTTTGCTTTTGCCCGCCCAGTATTTTTCACGCAGGTTTCGTTTAAGAATCTTTCCCGCGCCGCTTTTGGGCAGGCCTTCAGGTTGAAATTCGACGCTGCGAGGAACTTTGTAACCGGCGATTTGTGTGCGCGCATGGGCTATCAGTTCCTCTCCGGTGACGCTCATGCCGGGCTTGCACACGATTATCGCGTGTACTGCTTCGCCCCACATGTCATGCGGAATACCGATTACCGCGCATTCCAGCACGGCCGGATGGGTGTACAGGGCGTTTTCCACTTCGACTGAGTACACGTTTTCGCCGCCGCTGATAATCATATCTTTGGAGCGGTCAACAATATAAATATAGTTCTCCTCGTCAATGGTAGCCAGATCGCCGGTATGCATCCAGCCCTCCACGATGGCCGATGCAGTCGCTTCGGGCATCCGCCAGTACCCCAACATAATATTTGGCCCGCGCGCAATAATCTCGCCAATCTCGCCCGGCTGCACGTCCTCACCGCCGGCATTTACCACGCGCACCTCAACGCCCAGCGCCTCTTTGCCAACCGAGTTGAGCCGCCGCACCTGCTCCGGCGCGCCATCTACGATATGCTCCCAGGTATCCAGCCCCGTCAACAGGGGCGCGGTCTCGGTCATGCCGTAGCCCTGTGAAAAGATCGTTCCCCACTTTTTCAGCCCTTTCTTGAGTACTTCCAGGGGCATGGGGGATGCGCCATAAATCAGGCGGCGTATGCTGGACAAATCGTATGTATCGGCGTCGGGATGATTCAGCACTGCATTGACCATTGTGGGTACAAGGATGGTACAGGTCACTTTTTCCTGCTGGATGGCTTCCAGTACATGAAGGGGATTGAACATAGGGATGAAGACGTGACGCGCGCCAACCATCGTTATAGCAAACGTCGAACCGACATCCGCCAGGTGGAACATAGGCGCGGCGTGCAACCAGGTATCGCGCTGATTATAGCCGGTAGCTACGAGCGTATTGAAAGCGTTCGACATGATGTTCTTATGCGATAACATCACGCCTTTAGCGCGTCCCGTTGTGCCGCCGGTGTAATAGAGGCCCGCCAGGTCATCGTCCTCCATCTCTTGATCGACCGTCTCCTGCATATGCGACCCGCCCGTCACAACGTCCTCAAAGTTAATCATGTCCACAGGCGTCACGTCGCCGCTATAGATGACGCTATCGAGCGATGGGACGGTATCGCGCCCCGCGATGTAGGACGCGAAGGTCTTATCCACCACCAGCACCTTCGCCTCGCTATCGTTGAGGATGAAGACGATTTCCGGGCGCGCCAGGCGAATGTTGAGCGGCACAATAACCGCTCCCATACGCGCGCAGGCATAATACAACTCAAGGTAGCGATGGCAGTTGAGCATCAGCACAGCTACGCGGTCTCCGCGCTGCACACCCAGCGAGGCCAGGCCGCGTGCCAGGGCATCGGTGCGCTGGTCGAACACGTCCCAGGTATAGCGCGTCTCGCCACAAACTACTGCTTCACGGCTGCCAGAGATTTTTTTCGCATGTTTGAGTCCTTCAGCGATATGCATGGCGCACCCCTTTTCAGGAATTATGCAGTCTATCTAATGAATAGTAACAACCAGAGTCGGCAATGTCATCCTTCGCTTCGCTCAGGATCTGTCTGCGGCAAGAGAGATCCTTCGCTTCGCTCAGGATGACAGGGTAAAGCGAAGGATGACAGGGCCAATCTTGATGGAAAATGTTCATCAGGATGCCAACCAGATACCTTTGATAACATATTAGCATACTCATCGTTACTTGATAAGCTTATTGAACGTATTTTTTCCTGATTCCTGCCAATAGCTCATCAACACTATGTGGAACCTGCTGCAATGGCAGGTGTTTGAGGCGGTGCGCCAGCACCATCGGGGCAACGGTATAGACATGTTCCGCGCTGATCTGCTCATCTCCGAGATATGCAGCATACGTTTGAGTGGCGCGGCGCATCACAATATCGCCGCGATGCCCGTCAACATTCAGTTCAATGTTGATGAGCGCGATCAGTTCGGCAACGCCGCGCGGGATGGTGACGAATGGAGCGCGCCGAGCTGCAGCGGTGATACGCTCGCGTAATGCTTGCTCCGCCTGCGCATATTCAGCCAGAAACGCCTGGGGGTCGGCATCATAGCGTTCGCGTCGCTCGACAATCTCGATGCGCTGGCGCATATCGCTGATGGAAGTAATATCGACGCATAACCCGAAGCGGTCGGTCAGTTGCGGGCGTAACTCGCCCTCTTCGGGATTCATGGTGCCTACCAGGATGAAACGTGCCGGGTGGCTGAACGAGATGCCTTCGCGCTCGACGATATTGACGCCCATCGCCGCCGCGTCAAGCAGCAAATCAACTACGTAATCGTCGAGCAGGTTCACTTCGTCAACGTAGAGAATGCCCCGGTTGGCCTCAGCCAGCACGCCCGGCTCAAAACGCCTGCGCCCTTCGCGCAGCGCGTGTTCAATGTCCAGCGTCCCCACCACGCGGTCTTCGGATGCATTGATGGGAAGATCGACGACGCGCATTTGCCTGCGCGTGACCGGCAAAATTTGTCCCGCTGCTAATCTGGCGCGGCAGGAGTCGCACATGCTTTCCGGCTGATCTGGCGGGCAGGAGAACGGGCAATCCTCCACCACCGCCAGTTCCGGCAGCACCGCCGCCAGGGCGCGCACGGCAGTAGACTTGGCCGTTCCCTTTTCACCACGAATGAGTACGCCACCAATAGACGGCTGGATGGCATTCAAAATGAGGGCCAGCGTCATCCTGTCCTGGCCGACGAGCGCGGTAAAAGGATAAGTGTACATGTGTACTCCCAGAGATTTTGCTGCTGGCGGCGAGACGAGGCACAACCACCGTCCCGCCGCCAACAGCAAAAAATCCTGCTAGAACTCGATTACGCCGCGAATGTTCTTGCCGCCCACCATATCGGCGTAGGCTTCGTTGACCTGGTCGAGGGTGTAGGTGCGCGTCACCAGTTCGTCCAGCTTCAACTTGCCCGCGTGATACATTGCCAGCATATTCGGAATATCGTAGCGCGGCTGCGAATCGCCGTAGAGCGTTCCCATTATCGTTTTCTGGTAAAGCACCAGATCGAGCGGGGATACCGGAATCGACTCTGCCGTGAAAGGAGTCAGTCCGATGACCACAGCCGTGCCGCCTTTGCCCAGCGAGGCATACGCCTGGCCGATGGTAGCAGGGGTGGCGATGGCTTCAAAGGCGTAATCGACGCCCAATCCCCACGTCAGGTCTTTGGAAATCTGCACCGGGTCTTCGCGCGTGGAGTTCACTGTATGCGTCGCGCCAAACTCTTTAGCCTTCTCCAGCTTGAAGTCGTTGACATCGACCGCGATAATCATACGCGCTCCGGCGATGGCAGCTCCCTGCACGGCGTTCATGCCGATGCCGCCGCAGCCGATGACCATGACCGTGCTGCCCGCCTCGACTTTGGCGCGATGGATAACCGCGCCCACGCCCGTCGGTACGCCACAGCCTACCAGTACGGCGCGGTTGAGCGGGTAGTAATCGCCCACCACGACAACCGATGCATCAGGCACCACGCTGCGTTCGCTGAAGGTCGAGATCACGCACATTTGCCCGATGTCGGTCCCGTTGCTATGCAGGCGGAAAGTGCCATCAAGCTGGGGACCCATCAAAATAGACGCGCCCATATTGCACAGGTTGGCATGACCTGCCGTGCAATAACGGCAATGGCCGCACGAAGGAATGAAGCTGAGGACAACATGATCGCCAGGTTTGCAATTGGTCACGTTTGGCCCGACCTCTTCGACGATACCCGCGCCCTCGTGTCCCAGCGCGAGTGGTAAATAGCTCGGCAGATCGCCAACTACGATGTGATAGTCGGAGTGGCAAATACCGGCAGCCACCATACGCACCTGTACCTCGTGATCCTTTGGCGGGTCAAGCTCAATCTCTTCAACGCGGATGCGCTCGCCCGGCGCATAGAGTACTGCGCTTCGTGTTCTCATGAATATACCTCCTGAATAGTATTGTTCCCGAAAGTTCGTTCTCGCGGGATGTATTCAACAACATGCATGTCAGGTTTCGTCTGCCAGCCAGAGCAATTGTTGTGCTATCACCCCCTTTTCAATAAACTTGTAGTTACGTTCCCCCGGCTATCCGGCGGGCAGAGCTGGTAGTAATCAGCAGCTAAAGCCAGCGCCAGTTCCCTGGCCGGACTGATCTCCTCGTCAGAAGCTGGCGACTGCGCTGGTTGTCCTTTCCCAATGAAAGGATTGCGAACTGGCGCTTTACTGGTATCGATCATGAGCGCGGGAATGCGGCGCGCGGCAATCTCGCCTGCCACAGAGAGCGCGTCACGCCAGGGTGTGATGCTGCGCATATTGCCGGAAAGATCAATGTTCGCCAGCCCATCGGTCAGCACAATCAAGACCGGGGCGGTAGTCGGGTCGCGCATACGCTCGGTTTCCGCCAGGCGCAGCCCTTCTAACAGTCCCGTTGCCAGAGGCGTGCAGCCGCCGATGTAGAGTTCTTCGACGCTGCGACGCGCGCGCGCGAAATTGCGCGTTGGCGGCAAGACCACGCGCCCCTGGGCAAAACGGAAAACCAGCATAGCCACGCGGTCGCGCTTCTCATAGGCGTTTTGCAGCAGCGCCAGCAACAATCGTTTGGTCTGCGGCATGAACTGGCGCGCCATCACCGAGTCGCTGCCATCCACCACGAAGATGAGCAACGCGCGCGTTTTGCGTTCGCGCATCTTCTGGCGCAGGTCGCTGGCACGTAGCTCCAACTTCTCCCCGTTGACACGCCCGCGCGCCCTTTGATGAGGCGCGGCGGCGCGTATAGTGGCGCTGAAGGCAATATCCGTCACGGGATGCGCTTGCCGGTCGCGTATGAAGCGCCCGCTGCGCCTGCTCGTCAGCGAGACGAAACGCCGCCCGCTTTCATGGCGCGTCCGGCGATCGCGCGGTACGGTGATGAGATTCCTGACCTGTGCCGCGTCCAGCGCGCCGCGTAACGGGCGGCTCAGACCGGCGGGGCCTTCGCGCTCGCTGGTGCGTTCGTCCAGGTCTTCGTCAATCGTTCCCAGATCCTCCGGTTGTTCAGAATCGGTACCACCGGGTGGTATCTGCTCCTGCGCCCGCGCAAGCTGCTGCATCAGAGATGTGCCGGGGCGCGAACGATGCGGCATCGCCAGCATAATGGCCTGCTCAATATCGGCCTGCGCTACCTCCTGACGGTTTTCCCAGGCTGCCAGAGCGCGAGCGGTGCGCATTACCACGAGGTCGCCGCGATGCCCCTGCGCGTGCAGCTCGCGCCCGACCAGAAAGGCTATCACCTGCCGGAAGTAGCGCGAAATGCGCACCGTTGGCAGCACAGCGCGTGCCTCCTGAATCCGCGCCTGCAACGCTTTTTCTGCATCCACCCATAATGCCGCGAAACTAACCGGGTCGCTATCGAAGGCTAAACGCCGCTCCACCAGCGTAATACGGTCGGATGGCGCGCGCAGATCACCGGCCTCGACGTACAGCCCAATACGATCCAGCAGTTGCGGTCGCAGTTGTCCCTCTTCGGGATTCATGGTTCCTATCAGCACAAAACGCGCGGGGTACGCCACGGAAATGCCGTCGCATTCGACGCGCTGCACGCCCAGAGCCGCCGCGTCCAGCAGAATATCGGCGATATGGTCGTTCAGCAGGTTGATTTCGTCAACGTACAGCAGGCCGCGATTGGCTGCGGCTAACAAGCCCGGCGCGAAGTGGTAGGAGCCGCTTTGCAGCGTGGCAGAGACATCGATGCTTCCCGCGACACGATCTTCGCTGGCATTGAGCGGCAAGGTGACAAACGGCGTCGGACGCTCAGCAATGGGCAGCTTTTCGCCGCGCGCGTAGCGTTCAGCGCAATCATTACACATGGTCTGCGGAGCAGTAGGATCGCAGAAATAGGGACAGTCGGCCACACCCATGAGCGTTGGCAGCAGGCTGGAGAAGGCACGCGCCATCGTCGATTTGCCCGTGCCGCGCCGCCCGCAGATCAGTACTCCACCAATCAGCGGATCGATGGCATTCAGCAGCAGAGCAAGCCGCATTTTCGGTTGTCCAACCATCGCGCTCAACGGAAACGCCGTCATAGTCACTGCCCTTCATTGGGAAGACCAGGCATTCAATCAGGAAACCGCGCTGTATTGATGACGCGCAAACAACGAAAAGAGTACCGTAGCACGTATGTTATTATACGCGATGAGCCCGTGTCAAAGTTACCCTCCACACCACCACTGACGCCCACAAGCCACCAGGCGCGTGATGCCCCTTGTGGGCGTCACTACATTACTCACGTTCCCCTCCCTGCACCTCTACCTCGCTTTGTGGGAGACAGGCAGAAAGGGAGGGGAGGTTTGCCGGGGATGTAGGGATGCCCCTTGTGAACATCCGGTTCCCGCCACGAAACCATACCAGATAACGAGTTCCTTTCACCGCGTCAAATACCCGGCGTCCACAGGAATAGCGGAGCCGGTCAGGTGACGCGCTTCGTTAGAGGCCAGCCACAACACTACTTCGCTGATCGCCTCTGGTGGCAGCAGGTTGCGGTCGGGAAACAGGTTGATCTGGTTGGTCAGTTCCAGCATGTGTTCGTAGGTTGCCAGGGGGCCGGGGCCACCGGCGAAGGCGTCGTAAATGGCCTGGTTCTTGCACATGTTGGTATCTACACTGGTCGGGCAAACGGCATTGACATTGATGTTATAAGGAGCCAGCTCGATAGCCAGCGTCTTAACAAGGCCCAGGACGCCATGTTTGGCAGCCACATAATGCGACAGATTGTGCATTCCCTTGAAGCCTGCTGTTGAGGAGATACAAATGATCTTGCCTGACCTGCGGGACAGCATGTGTGGGATACTGACCTTACAGGTAATCCACACGCCTTTCAGGTCAACATTGACTGTTTCGTCCCACTGCTGCTCGCTCATCTCCCAACTTGGCGCGAAGGAGTAGATGCCAGCATTGGCAACCACGATGTCAATGGGGCCAAGTTCCTGTTGTGCGCGCTCGGCCAGCGCCTGCATAGCGGCGAGATCGGTTATGTCGGTTTGCGTTGCTATGACCTGGCTGCCCATGTCTTCGATTTCAGCAGTCAGGGCTGCCAGTTCTGCGGGTGTGGCAAGCGGATAGGGGATGGTCGGATACTGGCGGCAAGCGTCGCACATGACCAGCTTCGCGCCCTCTCGAGCAAACGCCAGGGCGTGCGCGCGCCCCATACCATGCGCTGCACCGGTGATAAATACGACTTTGTCCTGGAAACGCGGTCTAATAGACGCCACAGATGCCATCGATGGTGAAATCTTCAATCACCAACTCTTCTAGCTCTTCCTCCAACTCGGCCTCTATTTCGGCACCGGGTTCAGCTTCGAGTTCGACAGGTGTGCTTACAACGGGTGAAGCATCCTGAGAAGGATTCTGATTTGTAAGCGGAATATTTTCGGCCATCGGGTATACCTCGCTTCTGTTGCCAGACAGGGTAAATATCGCGTTCGGATATCACAAGTATACCATATTTCTTTTGCGCGCGAAGATTAGTATAATGATTGCCGGAAAGGCAAACTGAGCAAACAATACATAAATTTGAACGACCACAACAGCCCCTGTCATTCTGAGCGCAGCGAAGAATCTCCACGCTGCCTGACGAGAGATTCTTCGCTGCGCTCAGAATGACAAATGGGTGGAGCCGAGATTCTTCGCTGCGCTCAGAATGACAGGACGTGAGTGATGATGGTTGGTACCATTCATAATCGTAGGAGATATGCAATTGACTACATGTGTTTCACTATTTCGCGGCATCAATGTTGGCGGGAACCACATAGTTCCGATGAACGAACTTAAAAACTTGCACGAAGCCCTGGGATTCAGGAATGTCGCCACCTATATTCAAAGCGGAAATGTCGTATTTAGCAGCGACGAAACAGACCCGGCTCGACTCGCGCAGCAAATTGAGGAAAGCTTTGCCCAAAAATTCGGCTTTCGCTCACAGGTCATAGTGCGAACATCAGCCGAGTTAGACGAGATTATTGCCAGCAATCCTTTTCAGGAACAACCGGAGAAAGAGTCAAAGTGGGTACTTGTGTTGTTTCTTGCGACCCGTCCTGAGAGTACCGCGCTGGAAGACCTCAAGAAATCATATAGCGGCCCGGAAGAACTCTACCTTATCGGTCAGGAATTGTATGTCTATTATTCCGGGGGCGTTGGCCGCTCAAAACTGACCCTTCCCCTGATCGAGAAAAAGCTGAAGACCGCTGGAACGGGCAGGAATTGGAATACTATTCTCCAATTACAAAAAATGATGCAGCGCTAAATTCTTGATATTGACTCACTGCTTTTTGTAGAGGCCAACATTCACCACAATTAGCCGGGACAGTCAGGTGACATACCTCATCCAAAGCAAGCCATAACACAACCTCACTTCTGTTATCAGGCTGACTAATCGTTGCTTTCGAGTACAGCAAGCATACCATGCCATATCATTCTATCAAACTGTGTTGTTTATGCTCCAAAAGATTTTCCATGCATTTTTAAAATTACCGGAATTATCGTCTCAATAGAGAGAGCAAAAATGTAATCCGTCCTCATTATCAACACAAGGATTGGTAATTATGAGAAGCTACCAACAAACAAAAGCATTTTATCTTGGAGGAAATTATACTAAAAAGCATTTTGATCGCTATTTTACATGGCATCGTTACCCAAAGGCATTCTGGTATTCTCTCGCCATTACACTTTTAATGATATTTGTATTTGCCATTCCGGGATTTGGGTGGCTAGTTTTTGTTTGTGTGGTCTTACTTTCGCTGGTTTGTACAATTTTTATTCTGAGAGCAAAATCTATCCCTACCTACAGGCAATACGATGAATGGCTGGATATGATAGAAAATTATTTCGGTGGGCATTCGCGCGATAGGTTTCGCCGCGAACACAGCAAAACAGTACCAAAGAGTAGATGTATGCGCAGCTTTGTCCTTCCCGATTCAGACCTGTGTTCCAGGTATTGCATAGAAAAGCTGGTTTGCAAGGAAGAGAAAGACTGTAAATTACGTTTTAGCTTCGTTGTCTTTACCTTTTTCTACCCTACCGACAGGTACGTCGCAGTATACACATACCGTGTCAATGTACTCAATCAATATGAAGTAGTTCCAGAGAAATACAGGGCATACTCGTATGCTCACATCGTTGAATTCAAAATATCTACAGGCAGAACTTCTGCACGACTTAATAACCATGTTTATTCTTACCGTACAGAAAGAGTTTCGCTACATGCCATACACGGCCTCATTGACATTGGTGCCTTTAGTGGGTTTGAACCAGTAGGAAGTAATGCCGAATTGGTCCCACGAATAAGCGCAAATCTTGATCCGATCATTGACTATTTGAATAGGATAGTCCATTCAAAATGGTGATGAGTTTGTCCACTTTGCCTTGACTCTCTGCCTTTTAGTGGGTATGCTTGCTTATACAGGGAAATCCGTTGCATATGTCGGTATCAGGAGCAGACCCATGTCTCAATCTTCCCCAGGCTATCGATTGATCGACGAAGTCAAGATTCGCCGCGAAGCCTTTGGCGGCATTCTGTACAAGTATGGCTGTGCCGACCGGGGCGCGCTCTCCTTCATCAATTCGAGGCAACTCATCGAGCTATTGCTGACCGCGCAACAAACATATGGTGGCGACCTCGGCTCGGCTGTCGAACACTCCAACTTTTCGGCGGCCAGCAAGCAGAAATTGTATGCAGCGCTTGATGATCTCGCCCGGCGCGGCTACGTGCTGGTAGGCGCATAATATTTTGAAAGGAGCATTTCCGATGCCGGAACCAGTACGCTTTCTTGGGCGACAGACACGCGCGCGGACGCCTGGAACGGTTGGCCCGTTGCATCCTGCTGCCCTCGTCGCTATGCAACAAACGGGGCAGGCACCCACGCAGAACGCCAGTCGCGGCTCGCAGCGCTTCTTGCAGGGCGGCCTATCAGCGCCCATTACCGTGACGTGGGAGATTACCGCCGCGTGCAATATTGCCTGCGTGCATTGTCTCTCGGCATCGGGCAAGAGACGCCCGCGCGAATTGACCACTCAGCAATCGCTGGCGCTGGTGGATGAACTGGCGGAGATGCAAGTCTTTCAAATACATTTCGGCGGCGGCGAACCTTTTCTCTATCCCGGCATCTGGCAGGTACTCGAACGCTGCCGCGAACGCGAACTGGTGATGTGTATCAGCACCAACGGCACGCTGATTACGTCTGAACGCGCGCGCCGCCTGGCGCAACTCGACCCCATCTATTTTCAGGTCAGCCTCGATGGTGGCACGCCTCAGACCAATGATCGCATTCGCGGCCAGGGCGTCTTCACACGCGCCATGCGTGGCCTCGAATTGCTGGCCGCTGAAAAGCTCAGCCTGACCGTCAACAGCGTCTTGACGCGCTACAGTTTCGCTGAACTGGATCGCCTGTATGAGATTGCCGCCAGTTTTGGTGCGAAATTGCGCGTCACGCGCCTGCGTCCCTCCGGGCGAGGTCAGCAGGTTTGGGACGAACTGCATCCTACGCGCGAACAATATAAGGAGTTTGCCGATTGGCTCGGCGAACATCCTGACGTGCTAACCGCCGACTCGTTCTTCCATCTCAACGCTTTTGGCAACAAGCTGGCCGGACTCGATATGTGCGGCGCGGCCACCGCTACCTGCTGCATCTGTCCCGAAGGCGAGGTCTACCCCTGCGCCTTCTTCCAGGCTCCAGAATTTGAGGCAGGCAACCTCCACGATCACCGCTTTCAAGACATCTGGCGCAGTTCAGCCCTGTTCGCATTCTATCGCAACATGGGCGGCGGCTCCTGTAGCGCCTGCGGGCAATACGGCGTCTGTCACGGCGGCTGCCCCGCCACCAAATGGTTCGTACATCAAAGTCTGCAAATCAAAGACCCTGAATGCGTGTTGTTGTAAGGACGCAGAGGCCAGGGCGACCGCCAGGGTCGCCCCTACCATACACGAAAGAAGCGTCTGTAGCGGGATTGTATAGTAGGGGCGACCCTGGCGGTCGCCCTGGCTTCCGTCTTCCCTTTGATAACCGGTATCAACGGTTTCCACGTCCTTTGTTTGATACAGCCAAGCAAGACGCCAATTTCATAGGCGCAATCGTCCAGCAGCGAACAGAGGGCAAAGCTGCCGATTGTCATACGCGGGCGCAAACGCGCATAGTCTACGCCAATCACAATAGAGCAGAGCATGAACGCGAGTAATAAGAGCGGAGGAAATATCATACCAATCAGCAACGCCGGAAGTGTATAGTAGCGCGTCAGGTGACGACACAAATGATAGACATAGGCCAGGTGTCCGCGCAACGTGGCACGCAAGACGACGAGCGGGTTGAGCAAGATACGCTGGCGGCGCAACGCGACGAGCCGTTTACGCGCGCCGAAGAGGGTGAAGATGATGGCAAGGATGAAAGGAAGCATCCCCATTAATCCCCCAATCACCAGTCCCGCGAACGCCCCTTGTTCTGCTGGTAACACCAGCACGCGGCGTTCGGTCGGGTGACGCTTGAGCAGGGCGGCTTCGGCGGAGGCGTAGGAGACGCGGATTTTCACAAAGCCAGGCAGGGTTGTGCGATAATCGTGCAGGACGATGCCGCGCGGTTCGTAACGAATGGCGGAGCCGCTTAACAGCAAACGGCGGCAAAAATCGACATCCTCGCCGAAGGTGAGCGGGGCAAAGCCGTCCACTTTTTGCCACGCTTCGCGCCGTACGAGAAAGTTGGCGGTTGGCAGGTAGGTGAGTGGCCCTTCCAGCTTGACCTGCTGTGGGCGCACACCCATGAACAGCGAAGAGCATACATCCTCGTATCTGCCGAGCGCGCTGCGCCGTTCATGGGCGCGGATCATGCCACCGACCGCGCCTGTATGCTCGTCCGCAAAAATTGGTGTCAGTTCTTTCAGCCACTCAGGCGTAGCGACGCAATCGCTATCGATGAATGCTAACACTTCCATACGCGCCCGCTCTGCTCCACTGTTGCGAGCAATTGCCACGCCCTTTTGTCGTGTGTGCTTTACGACATGTAAGGGTATCTTTTTAGCATCGCACTCACCTTCCAGGCGTTTTACTATCGCGCCGGTCGTATCGCTGGATGCATCATCTACCACCACGATTTCTATGCAATCTGACGAATAATTCAGGTTGAGTAAAGCGGTAAGACAGCGTTCAAGCTGCCACGCTCTATTGTGGGTAGGGATAATGATGGAGACGCCCGGCCATGTCTCAGGCATGATAGCGGGGCCAGCATCGAGCAGTCCTTTCCAGTATAGTTGCTCGCACAGTGTCTCGACCCGTTTGAGTGGCAATTTGAGCAGCGCAGACAGTTCAGAGCAGGTCTGTTCTTCGCTACAAAATGCTATTAAGCGAAGCGTTGTAGCGCCGGGTCGCAGAACGCGCAGGGGATAATCACAGATAAGCGTTTCTCCATGTATGCGAACGCCGCGTGAGAGACGATAGTGTCCTGGCTGAGGCCGCCGGTAGAGAGCCTTCATCTTCCCTCCTGCACCTGTGCAATCAAAGCGCCCAATTGCCCCGGCGTGACCACTGTGTAGCGGTTATCCAATCCCTGAACCAGCTTGCTAATATCGGTAGGTGTCATGCTCCATGCATAGATATAGACATTCAGGAAGGCCGGACCCTGTATCTGAACCGGAGTATTGTTTTGAATCAGCGCAAGCGTCTGCGCTGCATTTTTAGCGAGGCCGAGATTTTTTATCACCGGCACACCCGAAACGACGCGCCAGTCGCCCCGCCTGTACGAATCGCCAGTCAATATGCAGCGCACCCCGAAAGGCGAGAGCGACTTTGCATACTGTTCCTGCCACGCGCGGAAAGGGAAAAGCCTTGATAGCAGACCATCTAGCACTTCGATGCTATGCAAATCCATCTGTTGCATCAATGCCCCGGTTCGTTGCAGGTACGCGCTCAGCCGCTCAGCAGGCCAGTACGAAGGCCACATATAAGCCGCGCCACTCGGCCCGGCAATTAGCTCATCGTTTTGTGTGGCTGTCTTTCGATAATATGCGGCCAGTGTTGGCGCGGCCTCAATCAAGGTGGGCGCGATTGTCCAACCAAGAGGGATAGTGCCACGAGCCGTATCTTGCCATAGCCGGTACATACGGTGCTGGTTGAATTGCAGGTTGTCGCCATCACTGATGGTGAATGAAATGTATATTCGCGCCGGTTCGCTCCCCCGCACCGTATAAGGACGAGGGCGGCGCAAGCGCCCCTCATGCGACCTATCTACCATATTCACGGATGGTTGTACGGCGCTCCACACTTCCAGATTGAAAAAATAGTCCGATGGCAGCGTATAGAGAGCGGCTTTTGATGCTATATCTACTCCGGCAAATTCGTTGATGAACCAGCCCAGGTGTGACGTTCCCGGTGGGTAGGCTCGCATAATGCGTTTCATCAGGCAGCGTTCTATGGCCCAGCCACCGACCGGATCGGGCAGTATATGGAGCGGGTTGAGCCAGTAGACAAATGAGCGGGTGGCGACGAGATAGGAACGTAACCCGCCTGCAATGGTAGGATTCAGGCCCGCGACCACCTGTTTTGAAGCCTCTTTGAGCAGATTGTCCTCTGCCCAGCGATAGGCTTGCAAGCGATTCTTCCAATGATAGGTACGCAGATCGGCTACGATGGGCAACTGGTAAGGCTTTTGCTGCAATGTCGCGGCCTGCCGGGGCGAAACGACGATGGCACCGCGCAGCCCGGCCATCGTTGTAGCCACATTCACGCTGTCGGGCATGGCGGGATCGTAGATCACCATACCTTTAACAGTGTCGCGGTATGTTTGTAGCATGGCATCAAGCGTACCCAGTTCGCCAGTATTCACATGCTCATGCGGAACGTGTGCTAACAGAGCGTTGAAGAGGCTATCGGCGTCGTTGTTGCTGAGCAGGTAGACGCGGGGCTGGCCGCGATTTATCAACCCGGCCAGCGTGGTGACGCTCAACTGCATATCGTAAACAGCATCCTGTATATCGTAAATTTCCAGGTGAGCGGGCGTGGCAAATACTGGTAGCAAACGTTTATCATCGTCAATCATGCTTACTATTGTAACATCCTTGTGTTAAAGCTGTAGTGACCAGGGCGACCGCAAGGGTCGCCCCTACAATACCACGAAGTGGCTGGCGAAG
>DASTKD010000265.1:0-3739 GCA_035716135.1 Ktedonobacteraceae bacterium | reverse complement strand
CCTACAGACGTTGCGCCAGCCATGTACGGATAGAGGCTATATGGTCAGGGTAGTGGGTGAACGAGTTGCCGGCGAGGATTTGCCAGGGTATCCAGTCGCCGGGCATGTCTTTGAAGCGATGCGGGTCATTCAGTTCTTCATCGCTGAGCGTTTTTGCTGCGGCGAGGGCCTGGGCATATGCCCGTTGTTCCTGGGAGATGATTTCATGTAATGGGTGATCGCGGTAGTGCTGGTAGATGGCTTCGTTGCGTTCGTCCTGCGGCAGGTTCCATAGTTCTGAGCCGGTGAAGGTGCGAGTTTGCATAAGTGGCACCATTTCGAGTTCGTACCACATGATGTGCGCGATGATGTCTTTGACGGACCAGTCGCCCTCTACGCCCGGCACCAGCATGGTTTGCTCGTCGATTTGAGATATGAGGGCGTCCCATTGCGCGCGGGATTCTATGAGCGCGTTGATGAAGGCCGTTTTGTTCATTGATGCTCCTTTCGGGGCGCTTGCGCCTATGGCATCCCGATGAATTTTAATGACCAGGATCGGGAATGTCATCCTGAGCGCAGCGAAGGATCTCCGTGACCGGCACGTCAGATCCTTCGCTGCGCTCAGGATGACAGATCACCACCGACCTTTATTATAAATGTTCATCAGGGCGGACCCTTATCCCCATTCCCTTAAATATTCCCTACCCTACAATGATAACACACAGGGCGCGGGGGCCTTGCACGCCGATGGTGAGGGTGCGTTCGATGTCGGCGGTGCGGCTGGGGCCAGTGACGAGGGAGATATAGTGGCGCTGGCCGGGGCCGGGTTGGGTGAGCTGTTGCAGCGTTTGACCGGCGGCTTCGAGCATGGGATAGAGCGTGCTGGCTTGCACCAGGGCGAAATGGGTCAGGGTGAGCATACTGACGATACGGGCCGGGAGGGCGTTTTCCGCCAGCATAATGGAGCCTGTTTCGGCGATAGCAAGTTCGGCGCTGGAGAGGCCAGCCGGGAAGTCAGCGACACTGGCGGGATCGCCTGCTTCATGGATAGTGATGCCGCGCTCGATCAGTATAGGCAGGATGGCTCCCCAGGGCTGGTGCGCCGCGAATGCGGGAGGCACCACGATTTCTCGCCGGGCGAGTGCTGGATGAGCGGCGATGATGTCCGCCGCTCCTGCCAGGTTTTCAGTAGAATGCGCTTCTCCACCGGCGGCTTCTAAGCGCTGCTGGAAGCGTTGAAAGAGATCGGTTGTTGTTTGTGTTTCCATTAGAAGTAATTCGAGGAAATGCCGCCATCGATGACGAGCCACGCGCCGGTTGTCCAGGATGATTCGTCGGAGGCGAGATACAATGCCATATAGATTATATCATTGATTTCCCCAAAACGACCGAGCGGGATGCGGTTGAGGCGCAGGTCGCGCGCCTCTTCGCTCGTCCAGAGGACGCGCAGGAGCGGGGTTTCAATTGGCCCCGGACAGATGGCGTTGCAGCGGATGCCGTGCGCCCCATACTGGACGGCGAACGATTTGGTAAGGGCGATCATGCCACCTTTGGAGGCGGTGTAGGCGTCCTGCGGCACGCTACAGCCCATGAGCGCCACAAAAGAGGCGATATTGACGATAGACCCCTTGCCCTGCTTAATCATGTGGGGAACGACGTGCTTGGTACAGAAAAACGTGCTTTTGAGATTGACATCCATGATCCTGTCCCAGATGGCTTCGCTGATATCGGTGACGCCGCCGTCGTCAGATGGCATGATGCCAGCGTTGTTGTAAAGCACGTCGATGCGCCCGAAGGCTTCGATGCTACGCGCCACCAGGTGTTCAACTTCGTCTTCTTTCGAGACATCAGCTTTGACGAAGATAGCTTTGCCGCCCGCGTCACGGATGACCCGCGCGGTCTCCTCGCCCTCATCGGCAAGTACGTCGGTCACGATGATGCTCGCGCCCTCGCGCGCGAATAGCTCGGCGGCGGCCTTGCCCATCCCTCCGGCGGAGCCGGTAATCAGCGCTACTTTGTCCTGCAATCTCATGGTTCAATCACTCCTTAGCGTATTCTTATCAGGTCGAGATACCAGAATGGCACGCGCTTGCGCAGCAGGGGTTTGCTGCGCACCACGTTGCCAGGAATTGTTTCGCGTATATCGTAGGCCAGTTCTCCCGTCAGCGAACCGGCAACTTCGCCGGGCGCGAAACGCATGGGCGTGGTCACGCGGCGTCCCGTGCGCTGTTCGCGCGTATCGATGGTCATCATGGCGATTTCCGGTAGAGCGGGATAGATCGCATCCGGTTCGTCTTCAGCGATGACTTCGGCCCAGGGATAGCTCGAAGTGGAGGGCGAGAAGATGCCGCTATAGCCATTGGCGCGCAAACCGTCGCTCGCGCCGCTCCAGTTCGCCAGGGCGAGGTAGACGTGATGTTCGGCGGCTCGCAGACGCCAGATGAGGGAGTGTGTGGGATCGTATTCATCCGGCGCGACAGTCATGCCATACTTGATGCTCGATGGAGCAAGGCCAACGGGATCAGGAAAGTTGAGATAAGCAGGAGCGCACACCAGGTCAGCGCCTTTACCGGCCAGCACACGCAGCGTTTCGGGAAAGAGCGCATCATAACCAGTTGCCAGCCCGACGCGGCCAGCAGGCATATCGAACGTAGGCAACCCCAGATTACCGGGACTGGCCCACAGGCGATCACTATTGGTCAAGTGCAACTTGCGATACTTGCCATACACCCCTTCCGGGTCGATCAGCAGGACAGTATTATAATAGGTCGGCACTTGAGCGTCATTTTCAAAGGCGCGTTCCGCCACGCCCAGCACGAGCGAAATCTGAAATTCGGTTGCCAGGGCTACCAGGGTGTCCGTCTCCGGCCCCGGAACTTCGATGGCTCCCGCCAGCATGGCGGCGGGATTTTGACCGGCTGGCGACGGGCCGGGCAGCATGAGTTCGGGCAAGACCAGCACATCGGGACGGGCGGAATCGTGGTCGCGCAGGGTGGCGCGCAACATGCCTGCCAGCGTGTCTAAGGGAGTGCTGTGCATCTGGCTTTTGAAAGCCGCCAGGTCGGTTTGCATGATGCCCACGCAGGAAAGCTGGCCCGGCGGCAGTTCTCCCAGGTCGTACAGCCCGTGAAACTTGAGGGGTTCCCAGAGATAGGTATTGTTGACCAGCGTGAGGTATTCGGCTGGCCGGCGGTCGGCGATGCGATCACCGACTGGATCGAGGTGTACTGTTCCATTGGCGTCCTTAACAGGCGGCCCCCAGCGTTTATCGCGGGCGCGGGCAAGGTCAATTTCGCCATAGATGATGCCTTCGCCCTTATCAAGGTAGGCTTGAATTGCCCCGCCGGGATCGAGGACGCAGCTTCCGCCGCTGAACTGCACGCCGCGTTCGAGGCCGCAGCGATTGGCGGCGATGAAGTACGCGCCGTTTTCGAAGGCGCGCGCCATCCAGCGATTGCTCGGACATTTCTCTTCCAGCCAGTTGGTAGGGAAAAGCAGCACATCCGCGCCGAGCAGGGCCGGGATGCGCGTGGCCTCGAAGAACTCGGCATCCATGCAGATGACGCCAGCCAGTCGCCCCAGTGGAGTGTCCCAGACGGGAAAGCCGAGGTCACCATCACGCGCCCAGCGCGGCTCCGAGATGTAGGAATGCACCTTGCGATAGACGCCGATAAGGCCGGATGGGCCGATCAAGGCCATACAATTGTAATAGACGTTGGTAGCGGGGTCAACTTCTGGCAAGCTGGTAGCGATGTAGCAA
>DASTKD010000264.1:0-6599 GCA_035716135.1 Ktedonobacteraceae bacterium | reverse complement strand
AGCATTGTGGCGTATGGCAGTCGCTCGATCATTTGCGCCCCGCTCGTCGTGCGCGGCGGCTCTATCGGGGCCGTTTACGTCGATAGCCGCATCAATGCCAACCTGTTCGGACCCCGCCACCGTGATTTGCTGTTTGCTTTCTGCCACCAGGCGGCCATCGCCATCCATAACGCGCGTCTCTTTGACGATCTGACGAAGGCCATTCGCCAGGTCGAAGAAGACAAGCAATACATGGATAACATCTTCGCCTCCATCGCCAATGGCGTGATTACGACCGATCCCTCTGGCATTATCACCAAGTTTAACGCGGCTGCCGGATTGATCCTGCGCATCAACCCGCTCTCAGCCATCGGGCGGCGCTATCAAGATGTGTTTCAGGGCATTCCCCAGGTTGGCCTGACCAAAATCCTGCAAAATGTGCCTGCGGAACATAATCATGGTACCATCGTGCCTGAAACGGTAGATTGCGAAATCGATGGACGCACCGGAGTAGTGAACCTGACACTGTATGCCTCCTCGCTGCGCGATGCCCGCAATGCCCCGATTGGTATGGCGCTGGTGATCGATGACCGCACCGAGGTCAAGCGCGCCGAGGCCGCTAAAAAGCGCGCCGAGGCCAGCGCCAAAGAGATTCGCCGTATCTTCGGGCGTTTTGTCCATCCCAACGTGGTAGAGCAACTTATCAACAATCCCGCCGCGCTCAACCTGGGTGGCGAATCGAAAGAAATCTCGGTCATCAAAGCCGATATACGCAGCTTTACGCGCCTGAGCGAGCGCATCCCCTCGAAAGAGGTCATGAACCTGCTCAATACCTACATGGAAATCATGGTCAACGCCATCTGGGATGAAGGAGGTACCGTCACCGGTTTCTGGGGCGATGAACTGATGGCTATCTTCAACGCGCCCCTGCCCCAGGACGACCATGCTCTACGCGCTGTACGCGCCGCCTGGAAAATGCGCCTGGCGGTGCTGGATTACCAGCGCAAGCAGCCGCAGGAAATGCCGCTCGCCTTTGGCTTTGGCGTCAATACCGGCGAGGCGATGGTTGGCAATATCGGCTCAAAGGAGCGCATCCAGAACTACACCGCTATTGGAGATACCATCAACGTCGCGTCTCGTCTGCAAGGCGCGGCCAACGATAATGACATCTTTTTGCACCATTCCACCTTTACGCGCGTGCGCCAGGCGGTGCGTGTGACCAAACTGGCTCCGCTCTCCGTCAAAAACAAAACCGAACCGCTCGACGTGTGGTGCCTGGTCGGCTGGTACTAAAGGTCTTTGCTCAGCACGAAACCAATCTGCGGCACGCGGATGAAGCCGAACCATTCATAGAGACGGTGCGCGTGCGTATTGTCTTCCTGCGTGTTGAGCATGATACGCAGCACCTTCGCGCGCTTGAAAAAGTAAATGGCCTCGCTCATCAAGCGCACTCCGATGGCATTGCCACTGGCCGAAGGATGTACCGCGATGCGCACGAGGTAGCCATATTCGTTGTCCAGCGCGTTGAACTGGTAGCCAATCACTTTTCCCTGCCATTCGACTACCACGAAGTAGGGATGGGTAGCTATGATGTCCTCGAAGGAGAATGCGTCGTAACGCCAGAAATCCTCGAAGCACACCTGTTCGATGGCTAAAAGCGCGGGAATATCTCCCCGCTCAACCGGGCGCACCCTTACCTGCTGGTTGCCCGGTGAGGGAATTTTGAAATCAACTTTGTCGTAGGCATAAAGCAACCGGTGCGGTTTGAAGTCGCGCGCCAGCAGGATAGGCCGCAGCCAGTCGTTATCCAGGTCGTTGCCGGAGTAATACAGATGGCGCGTGCCGCGCTTGAGCAGGTGCGGCGTAAGTTGCGCGAGCAGAGTATCCAGCACAGAGATATACGAGCGGCTTTCCGTCCAGCTCACGCCGTAGCCGCCAATCCAGGCCGAAGGCGCGTTTACCGTTTGCGACAGCAGAAAACCTTGCAGGGTATTGCCATGAAATAGCCCCACTGCTGGATACTTTTTCAACAGCATGGGCAGTTCTTCAAAGGTGAAGCGTTGATAAATGTATTCGGACGTGCTGAGCAGGCGCGTGATGGGCGCAATATCATCGATAGTCAACAGGCGTATACGTTGCGACGAAGCCATGCGTTCTCCTCACGGGTTCAGGCGTCTGGCCCTTTCATTTCTCGCCGCAGCCGCGCAATATCGGGTTTGGGCGCGTTACGCATACGATAGCCTGTCAGATGGTGCAGGCGGCGCAGTTCCGCGATGAGTACGTCGGTATTGATGCGATACGGCATATGCGGGGCCTGTCCCAGACTGTCTACGGCGGCATCGTCGCCGAGCAACAGATTGATGCAGGTGGCGACGCAGGCCCCCATCGCATCCAGACTGTAGCCGCCCTCCTGCACCAGCACCAGCCGGCCGTTGCACAGGAATTTAGCCTCTTCGATAACCACATTCATCAACTGCGCGAAAGCAGCCGTCGAGAGGTTGAGCTGACCCAACGGGTCGTTCCAGTGCGCGTCGAAGCCAGCCGAGACCAGGATAAGCTGCGGGTCAAAACGATCTGCCGCCGGTGCCATCACCTGCCGGAAGACCGGCTCAAAGGTTTCATAGCCGGTGGAAGCTGGTAGCGGAACGTTGATAGTAGTCCCTTCGCCCGCGCCCTCGCCGCGCTCATCGGCCAGCCCTGTGCCGGGATAAAAGGGGGACTGGTGCGTGGAGAAGTAGAGTACGCGCGGGTCATCGTAGAACATTTCCTGCGTGCCGTTGCCATGATGCACGTCGAAATCAATAATCATGACCCGTTCGAGGCCATGATGATCGATGGCATAGCGAGCAGCCACCGCCACATTATTGAAGAGACAGAAGCCCATGGCCGCTTCCGCCACCGCGTGATGTCCGGGCGGGCGCACAAGACAATAGGCGTTGTCGATCTCCCCCTTCATGATGGCGTCGATGGCTGTCAGGGGCGCGCCCGCCGCCTTGAGCGCGGCCTCGTATGATTTGCCGGAGACGTAGGTATCGGTCGCAAAATGATGTGTATTGCGTCCGCCCTCCGCCTGTTCCTGTGCCGCTTTCCGCGCCGCCTCCTCAACTTCATGAATATAGCCGCGCTCATGCACCGCCGCCAGTTCGTCCTCGCTGGCCGCGCGCGGCGCAAGCTGCACCAACCCGTCGCGCTCAAGCCAGTTCAACGCCTCCAGCACCTTCATTGCCATCTCCAAACGCTGCGGCTGGTCGGGATGATTTTTAGGCGTGATATGCTCTAAAAAGATTGGATCGTATATTAAGGCCGTCGTCATATGTATTCCTTAGCGTAAATGCGCAATCCATCCGTATCCTGATGAATATTACCGACCAAATCCAGGACTGTCATCCTTCGCTTCGCTCAGGATGACAATCGGTAGGCGGTTGTCATCGTTAAAATTCATCAGGACGGGGCCAGGTCATTACCTTATTTGGTTGTCAAAAATTATCAGGGACGCTGAGAGTGTCGCGCCCCTACATCTATTTTACGAGACGCGCGCCAGCGCCTCTTTCACCAGGCCAGGAATGTCGAAAATGGTGTCGGCCACAGGCACTCTGGCCGCTTGCAGCGCCGCTACCTTGCCCTGCGCGGTGCCGGTATTGCCGGAGATGATCGCGCCCGCGTGTCCCATGCGTTTGCCCGCTGGAGCTGTGCGCCCGGAGACGAAGGCCACGACCGGCTTGCTCATACTCTTGATGTATTCGGCGGCGTCCTCTTCGTCGCTGCCACCGATTTCGCCGCACATTACTACCGCTTTCGTCTGTGGATCGCTCTCGAACATCTTCAGGTAGTCGGCAAAGGTTGAGCCGATGATGGGGTCGCCGCCGATGCCGATGCAGGTGGATTGACCAAGACCCGCTTCGGTTAGCAAGGCTACCACTTCATAGGTGAGCGTGCCGGAACGCGAGATGAAGCCTACAGGGCCGGGCGTGAAAATCTGGTAGGGGATAATGCCGATCTTGCCCTGACCCGGCGTACACATGCCGGGGCAGTTGGGGCCGATCAGCAGCGCGTTGTGTTCGCGCACGGTCAGCATGGCGCATGTCATATCGATGACCGGAATGCCCTCGGTAATACAGACAATCAACTTGATGCCAGCGCTGGCTGCTTCCATGATGGCATCAGCCGCACCCGGAGGCGGCACAAAAATGCAGCTTGCCGTCGCGCCGGTGGCTGCTATAGCTTCATTGACGGTATCGAAAACTGGCGCTCCTTCGACGCTCGCGCCGCCTTTGCCGGGCGTGACGCCGCCCACAATACGGGTGCCGGAAGCTTTCATATTGCGCGCGTGAAATTGTCCTTCGCGTCCGGTAATGCCCTGCACGATTACCGGCGTGTTCGAATCCATTAAAATACTCATAATCTTGTTCCTCTATTTCCGTGCAGCGATGGCCGCGACAATCTTCTGGGCTGCTTCGCGCATGTCTCTGCCCCAGTCCAGGCCGGCATCTTTCAGTATGGCTCTACCCTCTTCCGCGCCCGTGCCTGAGAGACGCACCACGATGGGCATACCTTTGGGCAACTCGGCCTGCGCCATAATGACGCCCCGCGCCACCTCTTCGCCGCGCGTAATGCCGCCGAAGATGTTGACCAGAATACCCGTTACCTGTGGGTCGCGTGCCACAAAGGTCAGCGCTTTGTACATCACCTCGGCCTTCGCGCCGCCGCCAATATCGAGGAAGTTGGCCGGTTTGCCGCCCACGCGCGCCACCATGTCCAGCGTGGTCATGACCAGACCCGCGCCGTTGCCGATAATGCCGACGTTGCCGTCCAGCTTGACATAGGTAAGACCCGCCTGCTTCGCCTCAAATTCTAACGGGTTGGACTCTTCCGACTCGGCCCAGGAGGCATATTCCTTCTGGCGGAACAGGCCGTTGTCGTCGATCAAAATCTTGGCGTCGGCTGCCTGCACCTGTCCCTCAGCCGTCAGCGCGAGCGGGTTGATCTCGGCCAGGCTGGCATCGCTGTCGATAAAGGCTTTTGCCAGCGCCACCAGGATGGCTCCGCCTTTGGCGATCACCTTATGCGGCAGACCAGCGCGCGCCAGAATATCGCGCGCCTCAAACGGGCGTAGGCCCCAGTGCATGTCGATGGGCTGGCGGATAATCTTTTCGGGTGCGGTCGCCGCCACCTCTTCAATATCGATGCCGCCGGCTTTGGAGACCATCACCACCGGAGCCTGAGATTTGCGGTCGAGGATGATGCCGAGGTAGTATTCCTCTTTGATCTCCAGCTTTGAGACGACCAGCACCTTTTCAACGGTCAGCCCTTTGATGTCCATACCCAGCACTTTAGCGGCGGCGGCGCGCGCCTCCTCTGGCGTATCGCCAAACTGGATGCCACCAGCTTTGCCACGCCCACCGACATATACCTGGGCTTTGATGACAACAGGCCCGCCTAATTCGCGGGCAATCGCTTCGGCCTCTTCCGGCGTATGCGCCACTCGTCCCGGTTGAATGGGGATGCCATAGCGCGCCAGAATATCTTTGGCCTGATATTCGTGGATTTTCACAGGACTATTGCTCCTTGTACTACGTCTTAATAGTAGGGAAATAAAAAACGCCTCTTTCAGGGCGGCAAGAACTAGCTGTTTACCCGTTTCATGCTAACACGCGCATACCACCATGTCAAGAATTGATATATTTGGTTCACACTGTTAGAATAACAATGATACAATGTAAAGTTAGGGGACTTATACATGACCAGAAGATCACTGGCGACATCATCACTTTTAGAAGCGAAACAAAAAAAGCCCGGCAAAAGCGTTCTCAATACTCCCAGACCACAGCGGCCACCCAATCGCCTCTGGCCCTGGTTGATTATTTTACTTGTCACTGGCGTAATCTTGCTGAGCGTGGTAAGCGTCGTTACATGGAACTGGCTGCACAGCCTGCCTATCACGCTCGATAGCAGCCTGGCGCATACGCAAACCACGACCTTTAAGGTGAATCGAACCGTTTCTTACGCTGATCTGAGCCTGAACGTAGTAAACGCCCAGTACTCTACCTCGTTTAGTGATGACCTGATTCATTCTGGTCCTGCCTTCGCGCGCCTGAATATGCAGGTCACGAATAAGATGAACTTCCCTATATCGCTAGTTTACTATGATATTGCGCGACTACTCGTTCCCAAACAGGAGCCTATCGCGCCCACCAATGTCCAGCTTGCCAGCAACGTTCTGCCGGGCGCGACGGTAAAAGGCTGGATCGATTTTCCTGTTGCTATCGGCACGCAGCTTGCGAATTTGAAGCTTCAACTGGGTTCAGTGGTATTGAATGAAACGCTGGTAGTCGTGCCGTTCACGGGCGCATTTCATCCTGAGCAATACCTGAACCACCTCTATCCACAAACCCTTACCATCTATTACACCTTCAAAGGCTATACGCTCGTCTATCACCTGACGAGTGTGGATGTGCGCTACTCTTACAATGGCGTTCAGGTACGCGCTGGACAGCAATACTACGTCCTCAACCTCTCGGTTGACAATACCAACGGCGCGGATGTCTCGCCCGGTTTAGGTTTTGACTACATCCGGCTCATCGTCAATGGCGCGGATCGCCCACCCAACGCGAATACGCTGC
>DASTKD010000263.1:0-6417 GCA_035716135.1 Ktedonobacteraceae bacterium | reverse complement strand
TCCCAAACGCTCGGCCCAGGTTCGCAAAGCGCATGATGCAACTATGACGATCTGGTCGCAACGGGCTGCTCGGGGCGAGATGCGCTGGTGCTATACGCAATATCCGACCAATGCCTATGCCCAGAACGCTAACATGTCTCTAAAATGCTTGATATAGATGAGGGAGCAAGGAGTATTGGCGAGTTCGCTTTTGGCACGAACTATGGAGTGCGTGAGGCTACCCGCAATACGCTTTATGATGAAAAGATCGGCGGTACACTTCACATGGCACTGGGCCGAAGTTACCCTGAATCTAGCGGTCTGAATGTTTCGGCGTTGCATTGGGATATGGTATGTGATGTGAGAGAGCAAGGCGAGGTGAGGGTAGATGGTGAACTTTTTTTGGATGATGGGCGGTATAGTCCATGGCTATAGGAAACATAACGTGTTTCTAAACCTTTCGAGTTAGAACATCCTACCCCTAAAAAAATAGGCAAAATTTACCCACTTGTGTACTGTGACATGAGCTATTCCAACGTATACTTGTTCCATGAGGAGTAGGACAAGTACCGAGAACAAGGAGTTGGAGTACGATGTCACATATTCATAGCACCGAAAATCTCGTATTTGAGCGACTTCAACAGCAACAACATGAGCAAAATCGCATCAGGCAACGAATACACCAGGATAAACCACGTCTCATGCGCTCACGCCACCTGATCGGTGGTCTGGGTGCATTTTTTGTATCCATAGGAACCAAATTGCAACAGGTTGAACAGCAGAGCAAACACGCTGTTTGAACCATGCAGGCTCGTGTTGGAGTGTTTAGATTAGAGCCAGAATTACATCAATGGTGTTCATGCAATGGCGCATGAAAGGAGCTATATCATGTTTCAACATATACTTGTTCCTCTGGACGGGTCGAAGAACGCGGAAAAATCTATCCCGGTTGCCAGCCGTCTCGCGCGCGCTTCCGGCGGGTCCATCGTCTTTGTACGCGCTGTCCTTCCCCCTGTCGAGTTTGGGAAATATGCCAAACAGCACTCGATAGCATGGGAGAGAGCGGCCTATGAAACTCAACATGCCCAGGCTGCCAGCTACCTCGTCGGAACGACACTGAAGTACGGCAATGAGCTAGCCGGTATCGATGTGGGTCTGGTAGTTGCAACGGGTATCACACCATCGGCCATCTGTTCTGCCGCCCGCCTCGAACATGCGGATTTGATCGTTATGCATAGCCACGATGAAAGCGCAATTCAACGCTGGTTTTTCGGAAGTGTCACGCAAGAGGTTTCTCGTCACAGTTCCGTACCTGTACTCATCCTCCATGAACACGGCCCGGCCATACCTGCCAGGCGCGCATCCTTGCCGTTACGTGTCATGGTTCCTCTCAATGGATCGGCGGCATCTGAAGTTGCTTTCGCCCCTGCTATAGAGTTTCTGGAAGCATTTGCCGGACAAGAAATGGGGATATTACACCTGCTGCGTGTGATAGATATGCCCCCCATCGAAGGCAAAATGAGAAGCCAGGCCCATATTGATACTTCTTTGCGCACTTATGCTAAACAAGAGGCGGAAGCATATCTGGCAAGAGTGGCCGAGCGCCTGTACAAAGAACATGCGGAGGCAAGCTGGCTAAGCATCACCACATCGGTGATAATCAGTACTGATATAGCGGGAACCATCGCCCAACAGGCAGAATATAACGAGGAAGTAGAACACGCGGGCGGTAGCGATCTGATCGTCGTTGCAAAACATGAACACAGAGGACTCGAACGTCTATTAAGAGGGCATGTCACCAAACATATGCTTCGCTCGACGCGGCTTCCTCTTCTGGTAGTACATCCACAGGAAGTAACATCCGGGCGTCCATAAGATACGCGCTGCCTACTCAACGACGCTTACAATGAGATAGATCGCGCCCAGGACAAGCAGGCCAATCGCAGGCAGCCAGAGGGATAGCATAAAGGGTACAAAATTTGATGGGGTTCGATTGGCAACCAGCAGAACTTCGACAATACCAACAATTAGTACGAGTATGCCGGGGGTAACGGCCCCGGCTTTGATATAACCACGCCTCCCCATAAGGGCAATACCCAGTAGCGCGACCCCTATGGCAACGATGTACGCCGGAAATACTTGCCCGCCGGAAATATGGCCGCTGAAAAAGAGAAATACGGCAATCCCCAGCAGTAAAACGAGCCAGCCCGCCGCCATCAATCGATAGGGATTGACCAGAGCGGCAATAAATATACCCGCGCCTAACACTAATATACCAAGCGGATAGGTTGTTGTAGAAGGATGGAGCAGCCATGCCACCAGAACGCAAATGATACCGAACAGGAGCAAAAGCAATGCCTGCCGCCGACTGCGAGCGCGGGTTACAGCATGACCGGAGAACTTTTTCGACATTGCTTTTGTTCCTTCCTACGCTAAAGCCACAGAACCTGTTTGATCTGTTCTATTTGCCCGAGATGGATAGTCCCGGCGAGTTATTGAGGAAAATAATTCTTCGCCTTTATTATACAAAATATTGGGACGCAAACAGCAGAGTCTTCGCGCCAATAACGCAAAAAGGCCAGAGAATCTCAATACGTTCTCTGGCCTGGCGATTAAAACGCTTTCTCTACCTGCCCCCATCCATGCTGCGTTACAACGAAGTAGGAGGCACATCGGAGACATTGGTTTCCGACGTCGAGGTTGGGGTTTCGGTGCGTACCGATTCAATCGAACACTTCGTCAATAACGCGCCGATGGTGCCGGCAACCGCCAGAGCCGGGGCCATAAGAGCGCCCACTACGCCGAACGTCAAAGGGAACTCCGCGACCGTGCGCCCCTCTTGCTTGATAACGATACGGCGGGCATTGCCCTCCTGAACCAACTCCCGTACCTTTGCGACGATCTGGTCGCCCATCACCTGCAAATCATCGATGTAGCTCTGATAGCCAGGTTTCTGATCGGTGTTGGTGGTATTATCCGTCTGTGTCATTACTATCCTTCTCCTTGTATGTATTACAACTTCTTTAAACGTAACGTTAGCGCAACATGCGCCATACGCTTCACAAGACATGACGCGATGTGCTATGCTTTGCCTGTGACCCTGTTGTCACTTCGAGTAGCTACATTCTATATACGGATGTCGTCCATTTAAGTTGTGAAGAAGTGTGAAATTATGGCATATTTTTTAGCGAAGACCGACCCGGAACACTATTCCATTGATACTCTTGAGCGAGACAAAACGACTGTGTGGGATGGTGTGCGCAACGCTGCCGCGCTGCAAGCCATTCGCGCCATGCGTCCCGACGACAGTGTGCTGATCTACCACAGCCAGGGGGAAGCCGCTATCGTTGGCCTGGCGCGTGTCCAATCCGAACCACGCCCAGACCCCAACGATCCGAAAAGTTGGGTAGTGGATATGGCTTTTGTGCGCCGCCTGGCACAGCCTGTCACCCTGCGCGAAATCAAAGAGAGCCACCTGTTCGACGACTGGGCATTGGTGCGCCAGAGCCGCCTCTCAACCATGAGCGTACCGGAGAAAGTGGTTGCATGGCTGAAAGAAAAGCGGATACTGTAAAAAGAGAGTGGGCATCAATCATGGATACAAACGCAAACTGGTATGTTGGTGGGCGCTGGGTACACCCGCAAGAAGCCGTCATCTCCATCAACGATATAGCTGTATTACGCGGTTATAGCGCGTTCGAGGCGCTGCGCACCTATGACCGCAAGCCATTTCACCTCGATGAACACTTAAAACGCCTCTATCGCTCCGCGGAATTGATCGAGTTAGAGATTCCCTGGCCCGCTTCATTTATCGCGGACGTGATACACGAAACCATCGCGCGTAATAGTTATAAACATGCCGCTATCCGCCTGCTTGTGACCGGGGGCGAAAGCGAGGACTCCATCACGCCAACCGGCCAGCCAACCCTCGTTGTGATGATTACGCCTCTGGGCGAGCGCGATATGCAGCGCTTCGCCAGGGGCATCAAACTGATTACGACCCGCCTGCAACGCGAAGCGCCAGAAGCTAAGACGACTAACTATATGGCGGCGGTGCGCGCGCTCAAAGAGGCCGCCAAACGTGACGCGGCGGACGCACTCTTTGTAAATAATAGAGGGCATGTGCTGGAAGCCACGCGCAGCAATTTCTTTATCTTCCGGGGAGATACACTGGTAACGCCGCGTGAGGAAATCTTGTATGGCATCACGCGCAACGTCGTACTTGAACTTGCGCGTGGTCGCTTTACCATTGAGGAACGCCCTGTATTGCTCGACGAACTGCCCCTGACTGAAGAGGCGTTTATTTGCTCTTCATCGAAGGAAATCACGCCAGTGGTGCAGATTGACGACCTGCGCATTGGCGATGGCAAACCGGGACCGCATACATATGAACTGGAACAGCGTTTCATCGAGATGATCGAGCGAGGTAATTTTTGAAAGGCGTAGTGTTATGTCAATTTTACAGCATCCTATGCAGGGGAAGATCTGCCTGATAACCGGGGCCAACTCTGGCATTGGCAAGGCCACTGCGCTTGGACTGGCTAAACTGGGCGCGACAGTTGTGCTGGTGAGCAGGGATCGCGCCAGGGGCGAGCAGGCGCAAAGCGAGATCAAAAAACAAAGCGGCAATCCGAATATCGATCTCCTGCTCGCCGACCTATCCTCGCAACAGTCCATACGCCAGCTTGCGGACGACTTCAAGCAACGCTACACGCAATTGCATGTGCTGATAAATAACGCCGGGGTCTTTCCGGTGAGAAAGCATCTAACGGTAGACGGACTAGATGTAGTATTTGCCGTCAATCAGCTCGCGCCCTTTCTGCTGACTAACCTGCTGCTCGATGTGTTGAAAGCCAGCGCGCCCGCCCGCATCGTGAATGTCAGTTCTGGTTCGCATGAAGCCAATTATCTGAAGCTGGATGATCTACAGTCGGAAAAGCACTATCGTCCTATGCGTGCATACGGACAGTCGAAACTGGCGCTGGTGCTTTTCACCTACGAGCTGGCACGCCGTCTGGAAGGAACGGGCGTTACCGCCAACTGCCTGCATCCAGGTTTTGTAGCAACCAATATCGCACAGCGCGATATGCCCGCCGTAGTACGTCTTGCCGCAAAGCCCATCTTCTTGTTCGGCATCAGCCCGGAGCAGGGCGCGAAGACTTCGATCTACCTGGCCTCATCACCCGACGTAGAGGGCGTCACGGGTAAATATTTTGTCAAAAGCGTCCCGAAGCTCTCGGCCCCGCTCACACACGACGAGTCGCTTCAGCATAAACTCTGGCAGGTGTGCGCAGTTATGACCGGCTTAACGGTACAGGTTGCCTGAATGTGATTACTGGGGACGCTACGTAAGATGTAACCAGCCGCAAAGTAGCGGATGTTTCGTGCATAAACTAAACAATTTATGCGCTCCGTCTTTTGACAGAAGCAGAACTTCTGTGTTATTGTAGAGCATCATAGTGGATCGTTTTATGCACAAGGGCAAGGAGAGCGGCACAGAGCTATTAGTAGCCCAGAGAGTGATAAGTAGCATAAGGTAAGTTCTCTTTCCATAAGAAAATTCGGAACTGGAGATCATCATTCCTTAGCTCGAAATGCCTGTTTCTCTGCTCATAATAATGATTTTGTAGCTCTACATTAAGGCGCAGTGCAAAGTAACTTGGTATTAGATAGGTATAGGGTGGAGAGTACAGATGCCATCGAAATTTCTTTATGCCTTTGCCGGATTGCTAATGAGTGGAATCATCGGCATCCTCATCAACCTCCTTTCAGCTATTATCCAGCAGCAAGCCTTTTCTGATCAATTCAGTACTCAGTCAATCTGGCTTCTAATTAGTCTAATTGTTATGGGAACACTAGTAGGTACCTGGTTAGGAGGCAAAGTAAACATGCCTTCCACCGCTACACATTTGGTAACTCAGTCTTCGTCTTCCTCTAAGCATAGCGCGGTCACAATTACCCGTTTGAGAGCACTGCTTTCTTATGGAAAGCTTCGAGGAAAAGGGATACATCTGAGTGACATCATTCTTTTTGGATCGCGCATCGATATTGATACAAAGGAATAGGGTAAACTCACTATGATACATGAGACTATTGATAGCAATGAGATAATCAAGCTTTTCCGCCAATTTCTCGATGCAAACAGCGCAACACGAGTGCTATATGTCGTTGGAGAAACAAAATTGGGAAAGAGCCATCTCCTTACAAAGGTGTTCCCAACACTTGCACAAGAGGAATATCAAGCATACTATGCTATCATTGATCTCCGTTACCCAATGCATACGATTCCCGATATTCTCGCTCTGACAAGCAATCAATTTGAGGGAAAGTCTTGGACTCACTATCAGGGCGCATATCAAGCCTGGACCACTCAACCAACCGTGCAATTGGAGAAGATCTGTCTGCTTCTTTCTTCTGTTAAGATTTCCGCTAAGCAAG
>DASTKD010000262.1:0-15122 GCA_035716135.1 Ktedonobacteraceae bacterium | reverse complement strand
GAGGATGGAGTGCATAGAAGCAATGTCGGAACGTTCCGCGAACAACCCTCCCATCGCACCAGTAATAAAACTCTCCTGATCGATGAGGCGGGCCATTTCCGCCGCATTCTCAGCATCAATGAAATATTCGTTTTTGCCAGATGAAGGATCGGTTGTCATGCTAGCTCGTTCCTTTCAAAGAAATGTTCCTCAATAATAAGTAGTAAGTTTCATATCTGTACAATGACTTCAGAATGAAGGCGCTCCTTGAGAAGAGTTTTCCCGCTTTTCTCGTTTTATAAAGGTACCGCCCCTGCTACGATTATACAGGGAGTATCGATTTGTTGCAATAGGGTACTATAGGCTAGAATCCGTACTCAGCACAACATTCACCCCACTCGCCCTCATTTTTGCCAACTCTTCTTCGGCCAGCGCATCGAAATCGATGGTTGGATGCTGTACCGAACTGGTGCAATCTTTCAGAAAGTAGAGTTTGCGCAGCGTGTCCGGTTGGTTTGCGTAATGTTCGACGATCTGGCGTTCGGTCTCCAGCACGCAATGAGATTTGGCTTCCCCGGCGATATAGACTTTATCGTGTTGCATGACCGCGTCGAGCAAAGGGATGTTCAAATTGGTTGCGGGCGATTGGGGGTCTGGCACTTCCGCGCCGAAAATGCCATAGAACTCGGTGCGTGTCGTGAGTCCTTTTTCGATGTAGATCGGTTGCGTCTGGCGGGCCGCGCTGTGCCAGGCGATGGCTTCGCTGATGGGCGCTACCAGCATATGCCCCAGTGTTCCCTGCATCGTATGGTACGGCCAGATCATCAAGTCCTTTCGGGCTTTTTGTTGTAGCTCGTGAACGTACCGTGCTGACCATTCGGGTTCGAGTAGAGGTACCCATGTGCGATTGTCAACGTCCTGTCCGGTAATGACGGTAAATGGCTGAGGATGTTTGTGAGTCTGGGGATTGAGCCACCACGAGCTATAGAAAATCTGAAATGGGATATGCGTATCGAGCGAGGCATAGATAGTGGTAATTTTGTGCGCATTAGTGTAGAACCAGGTGAGGAAACGCGCTACATCTGCCTCCGCACCCGGCACGTAAAGCGTACCGGATGGATCGACAAAATCGTGCTGGTAGTCCACCAGCATGACGGCTATTTTCTCTTTGTCGTCACTGGCCGGGGTGAGATGAGCGCGGCGTCCGGCTTCTGTGAACTCCGCGATACGCGCGGAGTAATATGGTATTTCTGATGTGGATTGTGTGATGGTAAAGGGAGGCTCAAAATTTATCATTTCCACTCCTGTATGGTAAATGCCTACCCGATAGCAAATTATTCGCTCGTTTCGCCATGCTCATAGGGTGGTTGCAACGGCGACGGTAGCAGGTAGGAGGAGCCGTTTTCGGTTAAAAGAGGCTGGTCGCCGTTGGATGATGGTTTCAGGTGCGGCATACCGGCCAGCACCGAAGGCGATTCGTACTGCTCGTTATCGATGGGCAGGTTAAAGAGCGACTCAAATACCGGGCCTTCCAGGGTTTCTTCCTGCATCAAGCGCTCGCTAATCATTATCAGGCGCGTCTTGTTTTGCAGCAAGACGTTATAGGCTTTGTCGAAGGCGTCCTGGATGATGCGGTGAATCTCTTCATCAATCTCACGCGCCGTTTGTTCGCTGTAGTTGCGCTGCTCGCCGAAGTCGCGGCCCAGGAAGACCAGTTCATCTTTATGCCCCAGCGCCATCGGGCCGATGCGACTGCTCATGCCATATTCCGTCACCATCGAACGCGCAATCTTGGTAACGCGCTCGATGTCGTTCGATGCGCCAGTTGTGACTTCACCGAAGATAATCAGTTCCGCCACGTGGCCGCCCAGGGCGTAGGCCAGCATATCCTCAAACTGCGGTTTGCTCCACAGGTAGCGATCCTCCGTTGGCAGCAGCATGGTAAAGCCACCGGCCTGCCCGCGCGCCACAATCGAGACTTTATGCACCGGGTCGGTGTTGGGCAGCATACGCGCCACCAACGCGTGTCCAACCTCGTGATAGGCGGTAATGGCCTTCTCGCGCTCGCTGATGATGCGGCTCTTGCGAGCGGGACCGGCGATCACGCGGTCGATGGCCTCTTCCAGTTCGCTCATGGCAATTTTGCGCTTATTGCGCCGCGCCGCCAGAATCGCGGCTTCGTTGAGCAGGTTGGCAAGGTCCGCGCCCGAAAAGCCGGGGGTCTGCTTGGCGAGAACATCCAGCGAGATGCTGGTTTCAAAAGGTTTGCCTTTGGCATGTACCTGCAAAATGGCGATTCTGCCGCGAATGTCAGGGCGGTCAAGCACCACCTGGCGATCGAAGCGTCCGGGGCGCAGCAGGGCGGGATCAAGCACATCAGGACGATTAGAGGCGGCGATCACAATGACATTGGTATTGGTATCGAAGCCGTCCATCTCGACCAGTATCTGGTTCAGCGTCTGCTCGCGCTCATCGTGTGAACCGCCCAGACCCGCGCCGCGTTGCCGCCCAACGGCGTCGATTTCATCCACAAACACAATGCAGGGACTATTCTTTTTGGCCTGGTCGAACAGGTCGCGTACGCGGCTGGCTCCCACGCCGACGAACATTTCAACAAATTCAGAGCCACTGATGCTGAAAAAAGGCACACCGGCTTCCCCAGCGACGGCGCGCGAAATGAGCGTTTTGCCCGTGCCTGGAGGGCCTACCAGCAGCAGACCTTTGGGGATACGCGCCCCCAGGGCCGCGAACTTGTCGGGAAATTTCAGAAACTCTACGATCTCCTGTAGCTCCTGCTTGGCCTCCTCGACACCGGCCACGTCCGCGAACGTCACAGTAGACTTGTTGCCCGCAAACATACGCGCGCGGCTCTTGCCAAACGATAACGCCTGGTTGTTGCTGCCCTGCGCCTGCCGCATCATAAAAATGAGCAGCCCGCCAATGAAGAGGAATGGTAGCAGCCCTCCCAGAATATTGAGCCACGCCGTCACAGCGCTGGGCGAGTCATATTGCAGCACCAACTGCTTACTGTTCGTATAGTCAATGTTATTATCTTTGAGTACCTTTGTAATGTCAAAAGTGCTATTGATATTGGCGGCCTCTTTGGTATCGTTTTGTCCGCGTGTCAGCGTGATGGTATCACTGGCGACATCCAGTGTATCAGTTTGATTACTGGCGATATCCGTTTTAATATCATTGAGGATGGTTGAGATGTTGACCTGCGTTGTATCTGAACCGGTACGGAAAAATAGCACGATTATCAGAACGATGACCAGCGCTAATATGAGCCAGATAAAGCTATTCCTTAGCCATTTCCCACTACTCGTCATGGGGCATCCTCTCTTTATGTCAGACAGGCAGGATCGGCCAACATATTTTATACATCACGATATACTAATAAAGAATACGTTCTCTGCCGTCCGTTGTTTCATTCTTTCGTGGGGTATTATAGCATATCCGCTCTGTTTTCAGAAGACCGGACGCGCCAGCACCAGTCCATACACGCGCGCGGCTCCAGCGGCAAAAAGCGGGGCAGCACATGCTTCGAGAGTCGAGTGTGTGGTACTGACATCGTCGATGAGCAGGAGAGCGCGCCCGCGCAGTTGTCCGCCCAGAAATTCGGGCGCGCAGGAGAACGCGCCCTGCACATTTTGTTGTCGTTCCCAATGCTCTAATCTCACCTGGGCGAGTGTGGCGCGGTGGCGTACCAATATATTCTCAAAAAGCGGAATGCCGGTCTTGGTCGAGCAGACCTGCGCCAACAACGCTGCATGATTGTAGCCGCGCTGCCGGTAGCGTTCGCTGTGCAGGGGTACCGGTACGAGGCCATCGGCGCGAATGCCGAGCGCGCGATATGCCTGCGCAAGCAATCCCCCAAGTGGCTGCGCCAGGCGCGTATTTCCATCGTATTTGAGCGCGTGAATAAACGAGCGCAGCGGCTCCTGATATGTGCTTACAGCACGCAAGCCACTGAGTTTGAGCGGAGTCGACCGGCATACATTGCAATTCCCACCCGGCGCAAGAGGCGTGCCGCATCGCTGGCATACCGCCGTCAGAGGCGAGATTTGCGCGAGACAGGCCGGACACAACACATATCCATTGCGCTGGCACCCTGCGCATTGCGGGGGATAGAGGAGATCGAGAAATTGCTGTACGGCCTGTCCGGGAAGTCGCAATCCTTTTCTACCGCTCATCTCGCCTGCTCTTGTTCTGTGTTTAGTGCCGGCACATCGTTTTCGGCTGCCTGAATCGAGGATACATGATGCAGGTGAGGTGAATATGTTATCTGCACTATTTGCCCCTCACGCAGTTCTTTATATTGTGCTTCGCGGATTGCGAACGTCGTTACCTCTTGTTGGGCATCGGTATCGGGTGTTGCCAGTGCCACGCCATACCATGCTCGTCCAATGCGCGGTGTCAGGCCGGGATGCGTTGCCCGTCTCGGTTGTCCCATACGCGCGCGTAGTGAGTCGCGCAAACCAACGATTTTCCCGCGTAGTGTCATCTCTGGCTGCCGCAGGTCACGCCATCCCCACACGGTCAAGAAAAGTGGATAGATGAGAAAGAGCAGGCCGAGCGGGATCAGCGAGATTGATGTAATAAGATTGCTCAGTGGGCTACCCCCCGGCAGATTATAGCGTTGTCCGTGATCTTCCAGAGCGTAGAGGTAGACCAGGTGTGGCGAATAATCCAGCGTAACCTCGTCGCCAACATGGATAGCGCGTTGTTCAGCCGAAGTGATCGCAGGCGTGATGATGCTTGATCTGCCATTTCTTTGCAGGCGAATGGATACATGAGGCTGGTTATCCAGTATGCTGGTCGTATAGCCTGTCACCACCCCTGCAATGCGCGTGGGTGGCGCATTGCTATCGATGATAATGGAAAACAGCGAATATATTCCGGCCAGCACGAAGAAAAAAGCCACGAATACCAGCGGAATGCCCAGGAAGAGCGCGCGGCCCGGCTTGATACCGGGTCTCCAACTCCACCACGAAAAGGAGGTGGTGTCGCCCTGTTGCCCTGTTTGTCGCCTATCGTCGAACACCCGTTGGCCTCTTTCCTGTGATATACTGAAACATCATTCCGGCGTCCAACCGGGCGCAAGGCATAGATCTCAGGAGATGTTTTTATGGAGAATAATACCGCAAGCCAGACTACAATCGTTGAAAAGCCTGCTACAGAAGGGCGCAAGGTGTATGGCACGGCCAAAACCGAGAATTTGCGCGATTCGGGCCTCTGGCGTATCCTCTTGCCAGGCGCCGTAGCGGTCTTTTGTCTGGTACTCGTCGCCTTTCCGCTTATTATCTTGACGCCGCTTTTTCTCCATTCGCTCGATCCCGCCGCCGCCTCAAATGTACTCGGTAAACCACTTACCTGGCTCTGGATTGTGATGGCGCTGATCGAGGCCGCAATGATTGTTGTGATTGTGCGCGGCCTTATCAAAATTTTCATGACCCAGGCAGGGAATTACCCGTAATTGCGGTTGGGTTACGACGGACGCCCGCGAGGGGCGTCCCTACATAACAATTTACCCCTCCCCATTAAAAGTCGGTACCCTACCAGTCTCCAGAGCCAGCAGCCATGCTTTGGTGGGTAGACCGCCGCCGTATCCTGTTAGCGAGCCATTGCTGCCAATGACGCGGTGGCAGGGTACGATGATGGCGACGGGGTTGGCTCCATTGGCTGCTCCCACTGCTCGCACGGCGTTGGGGCGTTCAATTTCCTGCGCGACCTCCGCGTAAGTACGCGTCTCTCCATAGGGAATGCGACTGAGCGCGTGCCAGACCTGCAATTGAAAAGGGGTGCCATGCAAGTCCAGCGGGCAGGTGAACTGTAGACGTTCGCCCGCGAAGTAGCGGCCTAACTGGTCAACGGCATGGCGCAGCGGCTCGATGGATGTATCCTCGCTGACAGACGCAAAGCTCATTTTGCGCTGTATCCAGTTCAATCCCAAATCCAGCGCCGTGCCGGGTGTTCCCAGCCAGCAAACGCCGCGTTCAGTAGCCAGTATGACACACATTCCCCGCGGACTCGAAACGCTGCTCCAATGGAGTGTAGTTACTCCTGATAATGCGACAACCATCACCGGCTCCTTTGCTGCATGAGATCGTGATCAATGTCTCTCGACTCTAACACAGAGCGGTAATGGTTGCAAGTACCAGACACTCCGAACACCAGAGTTTGTGAAATATTGCGGTGGTGGGGAGCAAGGCGACCGCAAGGGTCGCCTCTACTATGACGCGGTCAGGAAAGACCGGACGTTCTTAGTAGAGGCGACCCTTGCGGTCGCCTTGCCCTTTCATCATCCCCATCCTTCCTGGCAATCATTCACAAACCCTGCTCCGAACATGTACCGCCCTGGACGCCTCGCCAGGGGAGAGATGGGGCGGTGGGAAGTTTTACTGGACGATAACCGTTGCTTTCATGAACGGGTGAATCTGGCAATGGTAGGTGTAGGTGCCAGCTTTGGTAAAGGTGAAGCTATATGTTCCGCCGCTTGCCGCGATGGGATTGTTGATGCCGGAGTCGAACGATGTGCCATCATCGCTGGTAACGGTATGTGGCGCGCTGGTGTTGTTAGTCCAGGTGACGGTTGTTCCTACTTTGACCGTGATGCTAGCCGGGCTGAACGCGAAGGTGCCGCTGCTGACAATCGAAACCGCCATTGCGGGACCCGATGGCGTGGCTGTTGCCGTCGTTCCGGTTGTAGGAGTCGGTGTATTGCCAGCAGGAGCGGTAGTCGGTGTATTACCGGCCTGCGTAGGAGTTGGCGTAGCGCCGGTGGCCGTCGTTCCGCCGCAGGCTGCCAGCACGATCATCATGGCGAATCCCAACAGGAGGAGCCATGCGCGACCGCCGCGCCTTTTAGCCTGAGTAGCCGTATGTGTGTTCAAGTGCATTTCTTTCCTCTTTTGTATGTATATTGAAAAATCGAGTGAGCAGGAGACATACCATCTGTACTGTTGCGCTACTGGCAACGAGGGAGAGCAGACCTGTCAATCAGATTATTTCTGATGGTAAATACGCAATAGAGTTACTTTCGCTCGTGTCTCCTTCTATTGCCAGTATATTTTCGGAGGCGTGATTGCGTATGCGCAAGATTACCCATTTCGCGCTCTTGTAATCCATGCATTGAGAACGTACACTAAGGGAGATCAACTGTCACGCTTAGCCAGAAAGGACGGCTCCTGTGATGGACTTTGAACTCCCTGAAGAACACCAGCTTGCGTATGAAAGCGCTTACGCCTTTGCGCAGGACGAGATTAGACCCCACAATGCTGAAATTGAACGCACCGACGAGTTTCCGCCCTGGATCTGGAAACGCCTGGCCGAGCAGGGTTACACGGGTATCGCGGTACCGGAGGAGTATGGCGGCAGTGGCGGCGATTTCTTGATGGCCGCCCTGGTGGCGCGCGCTATCGGCAGAGCTAACAGTGGCATATCTATGTCATTCGGGGCGCATCTGAATTTGTGCGCGCATAATATTTTGCGCAATGGCACCGAACAGCAAAAACGCAAATACCTGCCCGGCCTCACCAGCGCGGAATTGATCGGCGGTCTGGGCTTGACGGAGCCGAACGCCGGTTCCGACGCTATGGGCATCCAGACCAGCGCGCGCGAAGTCGCTGGCGGCTACGTACTCAATGGCACCAAAGTCTTCATCACCAACGGGCCAATCGCGGATGTGTTGATCGTCTACACCAAGACGCACCCGGAAGCGGGCAGTCGCGGCATCACCGCCTTCATCTTTGAGACCAGCACGCCTGGCTATCATGTGGCGCGCAAGCTGGAGAAATTGGGGATGCATGGCTCCCCTACCGGCGAACTGGTCTTCGAGGATGCCTTTGTGCCGTATGAAAATGTGCTTGGCAGGGTGAACGAGGGATTCAAGGTCGTCATGAGCGGGCTGGACCTCGAACGCGCCTTCTTTGCCGTCAGCATGGTTGGTGGTATCGAGGCCGCGCTGGAAGTCTCCCTGAAGTACGCGAAAGAACGCTACCAGTTCGGGCAGCCCATCGCCAATTTCCAGCTCATTCAGGCCAAGCTTGCCGATATGTACACCAACCTGGAAGCGGCCAAATTGATGGCGCATCGCTGCATGTGGCTGGCGCAGCAGGGCAAACGTGTCAGCAAAGAAGCTGCCTCGGCACTGCTCTTCACGGCGCGCGCCGCCATGCGAGCCGCCGACGAAGCCCTGCAAATTCACGGCGGTTGGGGCTATCTGACCGATTTTGAGGTTGAGAAGATGTGGCGCAACGCTAAGCTGGGCGAGATAGGCGCAGGCACTAACGAGATACGCCAGTTGCTGATCGCTCGAGAACTGCTGGGAATGAGGTAGACCACCCATGAAATCTGTGCGTATTGCAGGGGGATTGGGCTTCTACGGCGACTCCTGGCGACCGGTAAGGGCAAGCATCGAGCGCGGCAATGTACACTGCGTGGCATCAGATCACCTGGCAGAACTGACGCTGGCGATTCTCCAGAAGGATCGCCAGCGCGACCCCACTCTAGGTTACACCCGTGACTTCGCCCCCATGCTGCTCGATCTACTTCCTATAGCCATCCCACGCGGCGTGAAGTTTATCCTCAACGCGGGTGGTTTGAACCCACTGGCGGCACGCGAAGTGTTATTGAACGCGCTGAAAAAGTCCGGCATTAAGCTCAAAGTGGGCGTGGTGCTGGGCGATTCGGTGCTGGAACGCTTTGAAGAATTGCAGGCGGCGGGCGTCTCGCTGGCACATATGGATACGGGCGAGGATATTGCAGCCGTGCGCGAGCGTATGGTTTTTGCCAGCGCTTACCTGGGGGCGCGTCCCCTCGTTGAAGCGCTGGATGCCGGAGCCGATATTGTGCTGACGGGTCGCGTGGCCGATGCCGCGCTCTTTCTCGCGCCTATCGTGCATGAACTGGGCTGGCATTGGGACGACTGGGATAAGCTGGCTCAAGGGATCATCGTCGGCCACCTGCTGGAGTGCAGTGGGCAGGCGAGCGGTGGCAACTTTGGCGGCGACTGGCGCGCCATGCCCGATTTGGCGCATATCGGTTATCCCATCGCCGAGGTATGGGAAAACGGCGAGGCTGTCATCAGCAAGGCTCCCGGTACTGGCGGGCGCGTCACCTTCGATACACTGCGCGAGCAGTTATTATATGAAGTGCATGATCCCGCGCACTATATGACCCCCGACGTAGATGTCGATATGACCACATTGCACATAGAGGAGGTCGGGCCGGATAGTGTGCGCATCACAGGCGCAACAGGACGCCCTGCACCCGCAACGCTCAAGATTGTAGCGGGCTACGAAGATGGCGTAATGGGACAGGCCACGATGGGCTATGCCTGGCCCGACGCGCTGGCAAAGGCACAGGCAGCCGCCGGAATCATCCAGCAGCAAATGATTGAAGTGGGCCTGAAAGCTGAAGAGACCGTCATCGAATACCTCGGTTACAACTCCATTCATGGCTCCCTGGCCGATCCTACGCACGCTGACGAACTGAACGAAGTCTATCTGCGTATCGCGGTACGCTGCGCCGATAAGCGCGAAGCGGCCAAACTTGGCCGTCTCTTCCCACCGCTTGCCCTGAGCGGCCCGCCCTTTATCGGCGGCGCGGGTGGCATGATCGAGCCACGCGGCCTGCTCGGCATCTGGCCTACGCTGGCGCGGCGTGACATCATCGAAGAATACGTGCGCGTAAGCGTGGAGGAGTCTTGACATGAAAAAACGCTTAGTCGAACTGGCGCACACCCGTTCAGGCGATAAAGGCGACAAGGCCGACATCAGCCTGTTCGCCTACGACCAGGCCACCTACGACCTGTTCGCGCGCGAAGTGACCGCCGAACGTGTCAAAGAACACTTCAAAGGCATCATCACCGGCCATGTCGAGCGCTACGAAGTTCCCAACGTGCTGGCCCTCAAATTCGTACTGCATGGCGCGTTAAACGGCGGCGCATCACGCTCGCTACGCAGCGACGGCCTGGGCAAATCGCTCTCATCGGCCTTATTGCGGATGGAGATAGAGATATAAGATTGGCTCTATCTCAGTCCTGTGTTACTGTTATCGAGTAGCTGCCCGTATTATCCGCGTGGTCGCCGTCGCAAACATTAAAGGTGAGTTGGCCTGCTGGCACATTGATCTGGAATGTGTATGAGTGACTCAGATTGTAGGGAGGCAGCGAGACAAAGTTGTCCGTGGCTTGACCGTTGATGTTAAGCACCCAGCAGATAGGATGGTAGGGCGTGTTTGGCGTACCCGCTTTATTGGTATAGACATAAAACGCATCGGAGTACTGCGTTTGCGATGCCTGTCCTGTACCACTGACCGAAATGGCAACGGTTCCATTATAAGAATGAGCCGTTGATACGCCACTGGAAGTAAATGGAACACTCAGCGTTTCTGTTACTGGCGTCGGGTCCGGTTTTGGAGTTATCGTGGGATGAGTTACAGGAGTAGATGTTGGAACCTGTGTTGGATTGTTTCCCACTGTAGAAGTCGGTGTTGGCACTCTTGTCAGGCCTGGTGCCACTCCATGGGCCGTAGTTGTAGTTGGTTTTTGCGTTGGAATTACCGTCGTTTGCCTGGAAGGGGTACCCGTTGTTGACGCTGGATGTTTTGCTCGTGTTATGCCAGCTTGTGAAGAGAGGGAGGGAAGCGCGAAAACCAATACGCCGATTGCGCTGGCAATAAGCAGTATACATGCGGCGGCAAAGATGAACAGCGTGCGCTTCGATTTAAAAATCCCGCGCTGCTTATTCCTGGTGGGTGGTGGTATTATGAAGTCACCTGCCGTCGCAATATGTTCGCCAGAAATGAGACGTGTATTCGCCGCTTCCTGTATATCCTCGTGTCCCCCTGGCGCGGAAATGATGGTTGGATATTCATCTCCCGCAAATGGCCCCGTGTTATCTATGGCAGGAAATGGCGTGATAGGCTTCTGCTCGACTGATGGCGTCAGCATTACAGTAGGAAGCGGTGTCACAGGTCCCTGGTAACGGGGGCTTTGCGCATTGTTGTAAGAAGCTGTCAGCGTGTAATCTCTACTATCCTCGTGGGACAATCTCTGTTGAGCCGTGCCTGGAGAACCCGTTGTCCGGGTATGGGTAGAAACCTCTTCAACAAATAAAGCAGGGTTTTGTGGAAGCGTGGATAAGGTTGTTCCTGATCCGGTGGACGCCTGTACCTGATAGTGAGCAGGGGTACTCAGGGCGTTGATAAAGGCGCGAATATCTGTATGACGTTCATTGCGCTGTTTCGCTAATGCTTTGAGGATAGCCTGTTCGACATGTTCGGGCAAATCTGGATTGATTTGCCTGGGAGGAACCGGCGTTGCCGACAGGTGGCGAAAACCCAGCGCAAAGAAATCGGGGGCATTAAAAGGAGCTTGCCCGGTAACAAGTTCATACGTGATACAGCCCAGCGCGTACTGGTCGCTCTCTTTACTGATGATGCCTTGAAATTGCTCCGGGGCCATGTAAAGCGGCGTCCCAATCAAACCCACAGCTTTGACGCTGGCCGTAGACAGGGTAGTAGCAATACCAAAATCACTTAGTAAGGCTTCGCCCTTTGCATTGAAAAGAATATTTTCTGGTTTCAGGTCACGATGAATGATCTGTTGTTGATGCGCATAATAAAGCGGTTGCCCGACCTGCAAGAGAATTCTGATAACTTCTTCAATCAGTAAAAATTTGGGCGCGTACTGTTTGATGCGGTTTCGCAGGGAGCCATTGGGGGCGTATTCAGTAACCAGATATGGGAAGCCATCATCGATACCAACATCAAATACCTGAAGCATGTGGGGATGCTTCAATTTTTCGAGGAAATGAGCTTCTTGCAGAAATTGCTCGCGTTCCTCATTAGAGCTAAGGTGTGTATGCAGGAATTTGATGGCAACAGAACGTTCCGTGAGGTAGATATGCTCTCCTCGATAGACTTTACCAAATCCACCGGCCCCAATCTCAGCAAGCACGCGATAATTGCCAATCAGCCTGCCAATATTTCTATCCCCTTCTGCCATCGAAATTCCCTCAGCATTCAATATAGCATCATAGATGAATCCATTTTCGTGAAAGTATAACATGAGAAAACTACTATAGCAATATGTCAAGTTGTTTCAAATTAAATCACATTCGTCCCATAATAGCCCTGATGAATTTTGCCATCCAATTTGTGAGCTATTTCATAAATCACTATGTTAAAATGCAGGCATGAATGTTGGCGTCAAGGATAAAAAGGTACAGGTATGTTACGCCGCCTGCTTTATGTCAGTGCCATACTGATAGTTGGGGGAAGCTGCTTTCTTCCTCTTAATACGCTTGCCCAAACGCGCGTTTCAAACGCTACTCGCAATTCCCCTGTCAATCTCGATTTTCCCGTGCCTGACCCGCTTTACATCTATAACCAGTTCGCGTATGTCACTTCGCATTTCCAGCGCAGGGAGGCGGGTTATACTGCCAACCAGGGGCATGATCAGTTCGCGGCGTACTGGACGCAGGAGATGATGAACAACCTGGCGGGTTTTGGGGCGCAGGCGCGCCGCGATACGTTCCCGGTACAAGGGTGGCGCGAACGCCCGGCCACTTTGCCAGCTTTCAATATGGAAGTGACTGTGCCGGGGCTTGCGCATCCAGAGCAGGAGATCATCGTTGGTTGTCACTATGATGGGAAAGCCAACTCGACCGAGTCGGCGCTTGACGATACCAGCGGGTGTACCTATGAACTGGGTGTGGGCAAGGCGATGGGCGATTACTGGCGCAGCCACCATGTGTATCCGGCGCGCACCGTGCGTTTTGTGATCTTCGACGCCGAGGAGCAGGGCCTGTTCGGCTCGTTTCATTACCTGAATAGCACTATCAATGGCGATTTATCTAACGTGCTGGCAATGTTCAACGAAGAGCAGAGCGGCATCAATTATCCGGCGCGTTTTCTGGGCAGGGCATCTAATCCTTTCATGCCGGACTACATCGATGTGACGCCTTTGCAAGATAACGCCGCTTATCCCGGTCGCATTCACTTTACGCCATTGCAGCGCGAGCGCGTGGTTCACTTCCGCGACCTGTGGCAGCAGGCCATTCCCGCCGTCTTCGCGCAATTCCAGGCCGCCGGCTACTCGTCGCTCGATTACTATGACAGCAACAACCAGAACATCACGCAACCCATTTTCACGCCAGAGCAGCAGAACAATGTCCACATCCAGGATGACCCGTCCAGCAATAGCGACCAGGTACCGTTTATCTATGCCGGTTTGCCCGTCGTCACCGTGACGGGCGATCAGAGTTACTACGATCCAAATCCGCCCATCTGGGCTTTCCCCTACGATCTGCCGGAGGATACGCTCGCGCTGATGAATACCTATACCTGTGGCGCGGAGCGACCATCGGCTGCGCTGGCGCTGGGGTTGGCGCTGCCCGCCATGTTGACGACCTGGATGCTCAATCAGCCCGATATGCTCGGCCAGGCAACGGCGGATGGTAATCCCATTGCGGCTATCAGCGACATCGGGCAAACTGTAGTAGGGCAAAATATCGCGCTCGATGCTAAAAGCTCGTTCGACCCGTCCAATACAGGCAATCCCCTGAGTTATGCCTGGAATTTCGGCGATGGTGTGTCTACCACCGGCATCAGCGTCAACCATACGTACCGGCAAGCCGGGAACTATACGTTGACGCTCACCGTCACTTCGCCCGGTGGCAAACGTACCATCAGCAAAACGATCAATGTGGGAAGCGGTCCGAATTACTACAGCAACCCCTACTCTCCCCTGGGCGGCATTAACCGCCATAACCCGGCTGTCACCATCGCCACCGCTAACAACAATCTGCCCGCTCAGCCGTTTTTGAATCCGCCTTTCCTATCTATACCCGCCCCGACAGTGACCGCCGCGCCAGCTACCGCTACCAGCGCGCCAACGGTTGTGCCTGACGCCCCGGCGGGAGGCAACATTGTCAATCGGGGTCCTTCACCACTGTTAATTGCGCTCTACATCTTCGCTGCTGTTGCTTTAATTGTTGGGTTGGGCCTGGTCGGGATTGCTGTTTTCCGCGCGCGAAACAGGTGAAGGTTCTCCTTGATCTCTGCTGTCTCCATATTGTAAAGTAGCGGTACAAGTTCTAGCGAGAGGGAGGGACACCAGCCCCATGAGCAGCAATGACGAGCGATTAGCCGCCGAGATTGAGCGTATCAAAAAGGGGGGCGCGGAAAAATATCACGCGCGTAACCGCCAGCAGAAAAAGCTGTTTGCGCGCGACCGCCTCAAACTCTTGCTCGACGATGGGAAGATCGAGTTTGAGGACGCCATGTTCGCGGAAAACCAGAACCCGGAGCTACCGGCGGATGCCGTCATTACTGGAGTCGGGCGCATCTTTGGGCGTCCGGTGGCTTTTAGCGCGTCGGACTCGACGGTGAAGGCTGGCACTGCCGGTGAGAAGTCGGTGCAAAAGAACCTGCGCATCCAGGAAATGGCGATGCAGATGCGCATTCCCATGTTCTATCTAATCGACTCGGCGGGCGCGCGTATCACCGACCAGGTACGCCTCTTTCCGGGGCGCAACCAGGGCGGGCGCACATTCTACAACCAGATCAAGATGTCGGGCGTGGTGCCGCAAATCTCCATCATGTTCGGACCATCCCCGGCGGGCGCGGCCTACACACCCTCTTTCGCCGATATTGCCATCATGGTAGAGGGCAATGCCAGCGCCTATCTCGGCTCGCCGCGCATGGCCGAGATGGTGACACGCGAGAAGGTCACGCTCGAAGAGATGGGCGGCGCGCGGATGCATTGCACCGTCTCCGGCCTGGGCGATTTCCTGGCCGAGAACGAGGAGCACGCCATTCAGATCGCCCGCGACTACCTCCGCTATATGCCACAAAATTATCTTGGCAAGCCTGCCGATGCCGAGCCTGTCCCGCCTGCCAGCAATCGGCCTCTGCGCGAGATCGTGCCGGAGGTGCAGAGCAAGCCATTTAATATGTACGACTTCATCAACTCGCTGGTGGATGGCGGCAGTTTTTTCGAAATCAAAAAGCTCTTCGCCCCGGAGATTATTACCGGCTTTGCTCGTCTGCATGGGCGGGCAGTTGGCATCGTGGCCAATCAGCCCCGCGTCAAGGGTGGCGTGATCTTTGTAGACTCGTCGGACAAGGCGGCCCGT
>DASTKD010000261.1:0-7388 GCA_035716135.1 Ktedonobacteraceae bacterium | reverse complement strand
ACATATAGCAAGCGTGTTGGTCAAGAGCCAATTGATATAAATGCCCTACCACCATTTGTAGGGACGCGCTTGATCGAGTCCACATTGGGCGAGTGCCGCGTTTGGTAAAACAGGTAGAATGTGAATAGAGGATGAGCGCTCCTCAAGAGGGGCATTACGAGGTTTGCATTTAGGAGAAGTGGGAGGAGGCGGAAGACATGGATGAAACCCCGGAAAGACATACTACTAAAGGTTACTTCTTCACTATTATTGCCGTGCTGGGAGGCGCGTTGTTAATGCCCTTCTTCGCGGTATCCTTTACAATCATCGCCCCGCTTTTATTGCTGATACTGACACCCATGTTTCTAATCGGTCTGGCGCAATATAGACAACAGAAACGACTGCCGGCCAGGCAAAACATGGCGATAAGTTATTCCCAGGAACCGCTGGCCGTCAGCCAGTCAAGCACGAGTTCTGACATGTGCGATAACGCGCCCTGGCGTTGAGAGCAGCGCGGCAGGCTGTGCAGCACGGTCGCGCCGTACTCTTTTGAAATCACGCGGCGATCAAAAAGCACGACAGCGTTGCGCCGGGTATCGCTCCACGCCAGGCGATTGAGGGCGCGTCGCACACGCAAGGAGGCCACCGGCACCGTGACCTGATGCAATTGATCAGAATAGGGTTCGGCGCGCGCCGCGATGAGTGGGTCGTTCAATACCGGCATGGGCAAACGCGCCACCAGCACACAGGCAGGGGCGCGAGTGACTTCGTCGGTGCCATCCCAGAAGCTGCCCGTGCCGAGCAGCACGATACGCTCCTGATCGTTGAACATCTGCCAGAGCTGGCGCGGCGAACCGTCAACGCCATGTCCGAGTACCAGTATGCCACGTGCCTCCAACAAAGGCTTGACGGCGGCGTAGGAACTGCGCAGCGCAGCATACGAGGTGAAGAGAACCACCAGTTGACCATCCAGCGCGGTTGCCAGTTGCGCGATGGCCTCATCCAGGTGACGCTGGTACTGCGGCGCGTTTGGTTCCGGCACATCGTTGGGCATATAGAGCATGGTTTGTTCATGATGCTCAGTGACGACGGAGAGCGCCGGGCATCCCTCGGATTCAAGGCCAAAGCGTCCGCGATAGAACGAAAAACTATGGTCAACGGAAAGGCCGACACCCGCGAAGATGGAACTGACGCCGGGCGCGAGAAAATATTGTTTGATGTAAGGAGCAGTCCGCGCGTCCTGCGCATAGAGTACCGGGATCATCTCGACAGGCGTTTGTGACGCGGTTGGCGGGGGCGGAGGTCCAGGCGGAATGCGCAGCCAGTATACCATGCTCTCCTTCTCGGCGCTCCCCGTGATGAGGGCTTGCTGGCCCAGTTGCTTCTGTTCGTGCAAGCGTCGCGCCAGTTCGGCCAGTTCCCACACCAGCGATTCATCTTCGCCACCGCCCGCGCTGCTGGCATCCAGGCGATGATGGCTGCGCCGCGTGGTCAGCATGATCTTTTGCGCCTCTTGCACCACATGAATAACCGCCTGGAGACGCGCGGCGGTCTGTTGCCAGGCGCGTTCCACCTCCATCCAGCTCGACAGGTTGCGCATCTGCGGCGACAGGCGCAGGGGTTGATCGATACGCTCAACATTGCGCCCGGCATAGCTATTGCGACCGCTATTTTCCTGTTTGCCCTTATCGCGCGCTCCCCCGCCACTGGCACCCTCCTGCAAAAGATGACCCAGTGCGCTAAACAGAGCATCCACCGATGCGCGAGCCTGGCGCAAGCTTTGAAACCACGCCAGCATACGTGTATCCAGCGCCGATTTCTCAACGGTTGGCGTGGTCGAAAGCCCGCCAGGGCCGTTTTCGCGCAGCGCAGGAGCGGCCAGAGCCAGCAATCCCTGATAACGCCCGTTGGGTAAATCGGTGCCGATGGTATTAAGCAGTTCGAGCAGATGTGCATGATCGAGATCAGCGCTACTCCAACGTCCCAATTCATCCTCCAATAAGTCTGCGTCGAGGATGAGACGCCGCGTGATGCCGCTCAGCAGCGAATGCGGCGAAGAGAGATCATCGAGCAACCCGGCATGGGTGGTCACGACAATACGCGCTTGCTTAACACGCTCTTCAGCGCGTTCGACAAAGCAATAGCCTTTTTTGCGATAGAGGCAGCGCTGATAGGGGGTTTCCGGGCGACCATCAACAAGCGGAACATGCTCCACGCCGGAGGAGATACGCCCCCACGCGCTGAACTCCTGCGGCAATAAGTTTAATTCGCTGCGCTCGCCGGTCAGCGTTTGCTGCGCCCATAAGCCCAGTTTTGCCAGGCCACGCGCCTGCTCTGCCGTAAGCTCGCCACTGGTGCGCCGCAAGGCAGAGCCAAACCAGCGATGCACACACAGGTAGCCGCCACGCTCAGCAAGGTAGGCCACCGGCAGTTCGCTTTTGAGCGATGCCTGCAAATGCGGCAGCGCCTTCTGGACGAGACGGCGAGCCGCCTGCTGATTCGCGCAGGCGATCACCAGGCGGTGCGGAGCATGTTCCAACACTCCTGTTTGCTCGCTCACCCACTCTAACACAGGTAACAGAGCAGGCGTATAATCATTCGCGCCTACCGTCACCTCTAAGAGCAACGGGCTTTGTTCGTCAAGCGCGTGGCGAATAGCATTGTAGGCCGTCTGATACCCTGCCTGCATAGCAGATTGCTGCCGGGTGTCAACTTGTTGCGCATCGGGGGGAGCGGAGCTAGCGGATTGGGAGAGGTCTTCGGGAATGACTTCCACCAGCGTCTGTAACGTATCAACGATGGGCGCGTCCAACACTTCACCCGTTGCATCAGCGCTTATCTGGGGAGAAAGCGGCCCGGTTAGTTGCGCATCGGGTACCGCAGTATTGTCGATCTGGCGCGAGATAGCGAACGAGAGGATACGCGGGTCCATACCCAGTTGAGCCGCGAAGAGGTCGCCGAGGCTGCCGCGTAATGAGCCAGAGCGCAAGCCGTCCTGCTCCATGCGCTCGCGCCATTGCTGGCGGAAAAAGCCGAGGAGGGGCCACGAGGGCGGCGCATCCAGATTCGCCAGGTCTTTTAGAATTGGCGTATCTACCGCCGCGAGCAGACGATGCAAAGCGATGAATACATCCATCGCCAGCAGCGTATCCACCATAGCGCGGTGTCTCCCCGGCGCGACCGTCAGGCCCAGCGCCTGCGCCACCTGCCCCAGGCCATAACCCGGCAGCGATGGCAATAAAACGGTTGCCAGCTCGAAAGTGTCGATAAGCGGATTATTGCGAGCCAGGCCGCGACGACGCAAGAAACCAGCGTCGAACGGGATACTATGACCAACAATGGGGTAATCGCCTAAAAATTGCTGTAAACGCACGGAAATCGATTCAAAAGTAGGGGCAGCAGCGATTTTTTGGGGAGTGATGCCGGTGAGTCTCTGCACACGGAAAGGAATCGAACGTCCGGGGGCAACCAGGGTCTCCATCTGATCCAGAATCGTCTCGCCCTGAAACTTGACCGCCGCGACTTCCAGAATAGCATCCTGTTCCGCGTGAAGCCCGGTTGTCTCCAGGTCAAGCGCTACAAGAATGGGGGGCTGTTTTGCCATAAACGTTTTTGTTCCTCGCGTTAATCGATTCATATTACCATATTCTAGTTCTCTTGTCGAGTTTTTCTCGTGCCTGCTTCCTCGCCCTTTCGGGCTATTCGAGTCTTTTTGTTACTGGATGACGTATATGTTATTACAATGAAATATATTGCTCTATCATAAAACATTGTCATATAAAATGTCATCTACAACGTCTATTAAAGAGAGAGTACCATGTCTCTCCTGATGCGTCTGATTGAAAGAGGGTCAATACCCATGCTTATACAAGATACCATCAATGAGCAAGTTCATGCCCTGCTCATCAAGCTCCCACCACCCATGCAGGAAAGCTTCTTGCAATTGTATAATCACGCGCAGAAAACGTTTATCCTGACGCTCCGTATGTTGCGCCAGATGAATCTGGCTGAAGACGAGCAAACGACCATCGCTCTGGGAGCATTTTTTCACGATATTGGCAAACTCGCCATCGATGACGCCTTGCTTAATAAGGCCGAAGCCCTTACTCCGCAAGAGCTTGCCATTATCAAACATCATCCCGTGTATGGCGCAAGCATACTCAATAGCTATACATCGCGGCCCGATGTGGCATTGCTGGCCTATCACCATCATGAACGCTGGGACGGAGAGGGCTATCCTGACAGATTAGTGGGAGAAGCGATACCACTGGGAGCGCGTATCATCGCCATTGCCGATGCATTTGATGCCATGACCTCGGATCGCAGTTACCAGGTGCGGCGCTCGCCACAGGAGGCGTTGGATGAACTGCAACGCTGCGCGGGAACGCAATTCGATCCACTACTGGTGCAACTTTTCTGCGCCGGTAGACTTATGCCGGCTCAGAGGTCATCAGTTGCGCGATCATATCCAGCAAATCACTAAGCTCAAAAGGCTTTCTCAGGACGTGGATGCCGCGCTCTCGCAACTTTTCAAACGGCAGCGTGGGGCTTCCACTGATGAGTATGACCGGGACGTTGCGCATGGTTTCGACCCGTTGTAAGTGATCGTACAACTGCAAGCCATCCATGAAGGGCATAATGTAATCGAGCAGCAGGATCGATGGATGCAGGTGGCGCGCCGTTTCCAGCACCAGGTCGCTTTCCGCGATCCACACGGCGCGATGATTGGTGTTCTGCGTGATAGTCTGCTTGAGCATCTCACCCATGACACGATCATCATCCACTATTAAGATGGTTTTTTCCTGCGTAACCGGGACAGGTGATTCTGGCATGATAACACTCCTCTTTCAACTCCTTCTATAAGGACGTAGAAAGTGAAAGAATAAGAGATTTTGGAGCGTTATTTAGTACTTACAGGTTCTCGTTTCTGGCGTTCCTGTTCAATCGAGCGGTAGCAACGGCGCAGGTCCTCTTCCAGTCTCGCCCAAGCCCCTTCAATATTGGTCGAGCTTTTATTGGTAATGCGGTCAACGGTAGTGGCAGCTTGCAGACGCCACTGCGCCGATTCGCGTGCCTGTTCAGGTGTCAGGTCGAAAATGGCACAATGCAGGTCTATCAAGGACTGCAAGAATTCCTCTTTCTCCGGTTGGCCTGAGAGCCGCCGGTGTACCTCAAAGTAGCGAAGTTCGAGGGCTGCGACGCGCCGGGCGTCAAATTGCAGACCCGAATACTGACGCGCTATGCCATAGAACTTTCTCAGGTAATTCAGCACCTTGCGCTCGTCGTGATAGACCGGCACCCATGCGGCGGAAGCACGCGCCGTGTAGTACGCCGCGAGCAGCGACATCGGAAAAGGTATCCTGAACTGTTCCTGGCACAGACCCACTATTAACCATGCCATTTTGAACCACCTGCGATCATAGTAAGCGCGCCAGCCAGCAGCCTCAAAATAGGCCACCCGCTCAGGATTCATGCTAAATGTTGTTGCCATTTGCTTTGTCCCTTCTTCAATGTACTGAACAATTCCATCTGGCTCAATTATACTGGTTGCCAGCCATCCTGTAAAATAGCAAACAGGTATCATCCAGGCGCGATTTTACCAACCGAATGCGAGAATAATATGGAACGGCCTCCAGGTTCTGTAGGGACAAGGGGCGGGGTGGAGTGGATGTGGGGGCCTTGTGCTTGTCCTCGTCGGGTTAATGTTATGCGGCGAGGCATCATGTCACCCCAACGGAATCTGCCACCACGAGGACAAGCACAAGGCCACCACCCATCTCCACATCCACCCCTTGTCCCTACAGGATGGGGCGCGTACATTCCCGCATTCGGTCGTCAAAAATCATCAGGACGGGGAATGCGCATTCCCTGTTTTGGTTGTTACAAACCATCACTACGCCAGCAACGCAGGCATTGCGCATAGTAGCGTTTGACGTTCAACGACGCCTTATGCTACAGTGCGAGCAGATGAAAGCGTGCTACTAAAGAAGAGGAACAAACCGATGGACTGGTTCAACGAACCGCCGCGCTGGGATGCTCATGAGGATAGCGTGACGATACAGTCTGCGCCACAGACCGACTTCTGGCGGCTCGCCGGCGTTGCGCGAGATAACGGGCATTTCTATTACCAGCGCCAGGCGGGCGACTTTCTGATACAATGCAAATTCAGCGGCGAATACAACGCACAGTACGATCAAGCTGGACTAATGGCGCGCGTAGATGAAGCGCACTGGATCAAATGCGGCATTGAATTTTTTGAGGGAATGCAACAGGCCAGCGCTGTCGTGACGCGGGAGTATTCTGACTGGTCCATCACTCCTCTTGCTTCTAATCCTGGGTCGTTCTGGTTGCGTATGAAACGGCAGGGAGCGGTGATAGAGATCGAGTACGCGCTGGATGGTATGCGCTACCGCTTGCTCAGACAAGCATACTTTTCCACAAATGAAGCGATGGATGTGGGTATCATGTGCGCCTCACCCGAAGGGCCGGGCTTCTCCGTGACGTTCGAGGATGTTACTCTACAGCGCATCTAAAAATTACATCTGTGTCCCGCCGCTTCCTTGTAATCGGTTTGCGTGTGGGATAGAGTAGTTTTGATGTCCGACAGTACCTGATAACATGCTGAAGCATAACCTCTACCACCTCTCTTTGAAGAGTCGAAAAGGCGCAAACGCGCCCGTATTGCGATTGTTGTACCAACTGGCAACAAAAGGAAAGAAAGGCAGAATTCGCATGACACAAAGCAATTTCGATAACAATCAGGAACAAGGCTACCGTCAAGAGTATCATGTGCAAGGGTCGAACCTGGTGGACAAGGTCAAGGAGCTGATCCACGAGGGCAATGTACGCGACATCGTCATTACGCACGAGGGACATACGGTTATCCATTTCCCCGTCACGGTGGGCGTCGTGGGTACCGTTCTCGCCCCGCAATTCGCCGCCCTTGCCGCCATCGGCGCGATCCTCACCCACTGCACCATTGAAGTAGTACGCACCGACCAGCCGTAATTGCGCGGCTATCGCCGGAGCCGGACGCCCGCCAGGAGCGTCCCTAGATGCCATGTGCGCCTCACCTTTCTTCCCAATGCAATCAGTTGGGGCGGCGATGGAGGTGTCCGTGTAATGTAGGGACGCCCCTGGTGGGCGTCCGGGGTGGGGTTGGGCCACACTTCACTCGACTTTTCAATCGCCCTGATGTCAACGCCAAATCTATTGACAGCACTAAAGGCAAACGGTATAATCTGGTGTGTCAGCAATGGCAAGCCGTGGGGAGCCTGGAGAGGGTTAAGAATGCGCTTTCTTTGCTACCTTTGACGAGATTATATCATTTATGTAAGCCGGTGTAGCTCAGGGGTAGAGCGTTCGCTTCGTAAGCGAAATGTCGTCGGTTCGAATCCGACCTCCGGCTC
>DASTKD010000260.1:0-4149 GCA_035716135.1 Ktedonobacteraceae bacterium | reverse complement strand
CGCGCCAGCAGCGTCTTGCCGGTTCCTGGAGGGCCGACCAGCAGCACGCCGCGTGGAATCTTGCCGCCCAGACGTTGATATTTTCCAGGCGTCTTCAAAAACTCGACCACTTCCTCTAAATCGAACTTGGCCTCGTCGACGCCTGCCACGTCCGCGAAGGTGGTGCTGGGACGATCTTCGAGAATCAGCTTTGCCCGGCTTTTGCCGAAACTGAAAATGCCCTGCTGCCCCTGCGTGGCGCGGCGGCTGATAAACACAAAGAGCAGGATCAAGAAGATCCAGGGCAAGAAGGTAATCAGGATATTCAGCCAGAAGCTGTTATCCGCCGGTGCCTGAGTGACGACGGTTGTCTGAGCCTGGCAGGTTGGCTTTACAAAACTGGTGCTGTTGGGGTCGTTAAGCATTGCCAGCAAATTCGGATCGGAAAAAGGAAGCTGTAAGACGTGATATTGCGTATCGCTGCCCAGCGCTGTGCAGAAATTGCCCGAAATATCGGTCGAGCCGGTAATGGTGGCGGACTTGATGTTACCCGCTTTAATCTGGCCGATGAAGTCGCTATAGGTCAACTGCTTGATTTGCGACTGGTTGGCGTTATTGTTATTCGCGCTCAAAAACTGGTACAGGTAGATGCCCAGCATAACAAGCACGATAATGAGCAGCCAGCGATTCATCGATGACATGCCCCTCTGCGGTGGTTGTCCATTGGGACGACCATTCTGGCCGGGACGCATCTGGTTTTGCTGGCGCGGCGGCATATTATTATTTTGTAGCCAATAGCGACGATTGGCGGGTTCTTTATCCATGTAGATGCCCTATCTTTCTTCCCACGTACATCGTTTCTCTACCCCTGCAATTGCCCGTCTCGCCGAACATGCATGTAGGTGGGCATTTGGTAACGTTCTTATTATAGCTTATGGAGGTGCGAATTGCACGAGTACATCGCTATTTTAAGGAGCAAACTATATACGAACGAATGCCGTTGTAGTTGGGTGTTCTACATCCGCCTCTATAATGGTTTAGCCCTCAATAGTAATACGATACGACGTAACTGACCCGCTTCAATAGTGAGACGATCAGCGGGGCGATTGAGCGCGTCCTCGCTGCCGACCGTTGGTTCAAAACACACGAAATCGTGATCTGGCCTGGAAGGCGGCTCCGACCACACCTGCATATTGCGCAATCCGTACTCTCCATCTTGTGGCAGCTCCTCAATGGTCAGCGCGCCGCCTGGAAGCTCGATATGTACCGTGTGTTCAAACGGGTAGGGGTTATCAGGAATATGTTCAATCCAGTCGAAATTCTGTACAGCGAATCCTGGTGGCCCATCAGTCACCAGCGCGGATTTCTGCTGCTGCGCGACCGCGAAATAGGGATGGAAGCCGGGCGCGATGAGCATATTTTCCTGGCTGCGATTCTCCATCGTCAGCGTATAGGTCAGCGTTCCCTCACCAGACTCGATGCTTGCCGTAAAAATGAACTCGTATGGATAGTCTGCCCGTGTAGCGTCGCTACTGCTCAATTGCATGGTCAAAGCCGCCTCGCTCGTCTGCGTCACCGTCCACGGCATGGTGCGCCCAAAGCCATGAATGGGCAGCGAAGTGCCTTTCTCCTGAAATATACCATCCTTCAAGCGGGAAAAATTGGGAATCATCAAAGGCAAGCCCCAGCGTTTCACATTGCCCGTCTCATCCGGTCGATACAGCACCCGCCATACTCCCACCTGAAAATGAGAAACAAGGCAAATGTCAGGAATGATACCAATGGTGGTATCGCCATATCGAAGCGTTCTCTCGCGTGGCGTTGGAAAATTCATGAACTCAGCCATCTTTCTTAATCCATCCTTCAACTATTTGGGATTATTGTATGCGGATTCAAAGGCGCAAAGCAAGCCACTATGCCTATTGCTATTGCGTTTTCAGACGTTGAAGTTTATACTTGAAATTGATTTGTGTACCGTCTGTCAGTTATGATGTTGTAGCATATGCCCTTTATCCAGTAGTGAGATGGTCAGATATGACAATGGAGGATACTTCGGAAGGGAATATGGCCGAAGCAAAGGACGAACTGGAAAAGGAGGAGAGGCAGTCAGTGCAAGGATATATTGCCATCAAAGGGACGCGCAATGGCCTGCTTTTAACCCTGGAACCAGAAACGCCTTTTAGCGATCTGCTGACCGCGCTTTCCGAACGATTGGCCGAAGCCCCGACTTTCTTTCGCGGTGCCTCGCTGGCTGTCGATACCACGCGCCGCGCGTTACAGCGCGGCGAACGCACCCAGCTTGAAGCGCTGCTGGCCTATTATCACATGTCTGTCGCAGCGCAGGAAATTCCGATTATTGCGCCCGCGCCAGATGCGCAGGTGAGTGAGCGCAAGGTTTCGGGCAATCTGGCGGAGCTGAATGCCGCGCAGGGAGCGGAGCAGCAGGCGCGAAACGGGCAGGCCGCGCCGCGCGAAATGGACGATACCCTGTTCCTGCGGCGCACGGTGCGTTCCGGGCAGGCCATTCACCATGCCAGCAATGTCGTGGTGCTGGGCGATGTCAACCCCGGCGCGGAGATTGTGGCCGGTGGGGACATCATGGTATGGGGCGTGTTGCGCGGCATGGTACACGCGGGCTACCCCGACAACGAACAGGCCCTTGTCTGTTCTCTTGTGCTGGCCCCGGTGCAATTACGCATCGCGCACCTGCTCTCACGCCCGCCGGAGGGATACGAGGCGCAGCCGCGCCCGGAAGTCGCCACCATCAGAAACGGCCAGATCGTCGTCGAAGCGTGGGTCAACGGACGTCCGCCGCGCAAGTAATATTTCGTAGTATCGTCAGCGTAGTTGCTTTCATGGAGACGCAAATGGAAAGTCGGGTAATTACCATCACATCTGGGAAGGGCGGTGTTGGCAAGACCACGACCACGGCGAATCTGGGGACAGCCCTGGCAATGATGGGAAAAAAGGTCGCGGTCGTCGATTCGGACATTGGCCTGCGCAACCTGGATGCCGTTCTGGGATTGGAGAATCGCATCGTCTATGACCTTGTGGATGTTGTAGAAGGACAATGCCGCTTGCGCCAGGCGCTCATCAAAGACAAGCGGCAGCCTGACCTGTATTTGTTGCCAGCCGCGCAGACGCGCGATAAGAATGCTGTCAATAGCGTCCAGATGGAGCAACTGTGCCAGCAATTGCGACCGGAGTTCGATTACATTATCATCGACTCGCCCGCCGGCATCGAGCAGGGGTTTCGCAATGCCATTGTCGGCGCGGACGAGATCATCATTGTGGCGAACCCGGAAATGGCCTCGGTGCGCGATGCTGACCGCATCATCGGCCTGGTCGAATCGGCGGGCAAGCCGGAGCCACGCCTGATTCTCAACCGGCTGCGTCCCGACATGGTGCGGCGCGGCGATATGATGGATGTGGCGGACGTACTGGAAGTGCTGGGCATCGATCTGCTTGGCATCATCCCTGAAGACGAAAATATTATCATCGCCATCAACAATGGCGAACCTATCGTGTATGACAAACGGACCAAAGCGGGACGCGCCTATTTCAACGCCGCTCAGCGCATCCTGGGCGAGGAAGTGCCGCTCGAAGAGGTCACGGAAGCCACATCCCTCATGGAACGCCTGCGGCGCTTGATGGGATTTGGCCCCGCATTAACGGAAAGACGTGTACGTTCATAGCCATCCTGTATGAAGGAGGCGAAAGCTATGGGTGTGTTTGAATTTATGATCGGTCGAAAAAAGCCCTCTCCTGGTCAGGTGGCGAAAGAACGTTTGAAGGTGGCTCTGGCTCATGATCGCATCAAAGTCAACCCGGAGTTACTGGAGCTTATCAAGCATGATCTGCTCAAAGCGATCTCACAGCGCATGGAGATCGATGAGCAACATGTACAGGTGAATATGGCCCGCGAGGGCGGCTTCGACAAAATCCTGGCCGATATGCCCGTCAAACGCCAGAAAATCGCGTTTGAGTGGGACCCCCCTTCCCATTCTCCGGCAGCCAACACCTTCAAAGGCGGTCCACTACACGTAGAAGTCGAGCGCATCCGCGACGAAAAATAATAGAAGAGATGCAGAGGAATGCTCGCCAGGCCTGGCGAGCATTCCTCTGCATCTCTTCTATTATTTTTCGTCGCGGATGCGCTCGACTTCTACG
>DASTKD010000259.1:0-3032 GCA_035716135.1 Ktedonobacteraceae bacterium | reverse complement strand
GCCCGGTTACGGGGATATGCCCGCAAGGCAAGAGATCAAGCTGGTCAACCTGGCGCAGCTCGGGCGCGGACAAAAATACCGCCGTACACTTACAATGGCAGTGGCCGGAGCGTATGGACAACCTCCTACGCCTCAAAATTTTCCGATTACGCTGAGAACGCAGCGTTTCTACGAGGGATTGCGCGGTATTCTCTGGCGCTGGGGATTACGAGGCGGGTTCGTGGGGCTTGGCTGGAACTTCGCGGCTGGTATTACGCTTGCCTTTTTGCTCTACCTGCTCATTCCAGTGATTATCCCCTTTTCTTACGTTGCTCAACCGGTCTATGATGTTTCATTTGGCTCAGTGATGCAGAGCATGTTTGCGGGAACGGTGGCGCTGTTACGCCCACTCGACAATTCACACATACTCGGAACGATGTTTCTATTGGTCGTAGGGGGTATCACAGGATTACCGGGCTTTTTCGTTGGATACGGGAAAGGACACATCGACCAGACAGCAAAGCAGGGCAGCCGAGCCTTTCGCAAAGGCGCAATCTGGCTCTCACTGGCCTTTTTTATTACGCTGCTCATCCTGAATCAAGGTTGGAATGCAATCGTCCAGGCAATCCAGGGTGGTGGGGACTACGCATTTGTTCTGAATGCATTTGGCCTCGCTGGTGGAGGACTTATAGTCGCCTTGCTTGGCCTCATAGTCGCTCTTATTGTCGCCACCATACGCTACCACGTTGAAGAATATTTACGCGAACGTTGCGAGGAACGATTAAATCTGCCAGGGAGGGCCTGATAGATGGCCTATGAAATACAGCGGGGCATTACCAATTACTATGAAGTGTTGAATATAACAGAGCGCGCCACCACTTCGGAGATTCGGGCAGCTCTGGCTGCCTACCAGGAAACGCTAGAAGCGCAAATGAATAATCCATTATCAATGGCGGCTGCGCGGAAGGCGATGAATGAATATGTACCGGCTATTCTTCATTACCTGCTCGGCGACGAGCATACGCGCATAGAATATGACCAGCAACTTGCCGCGTCCAGACTAAAGCAGACCCTGGGGTACGAGCCAGAAGACGAAGAGAGACTGGACGATCAACTCCGGATTCCTTTTCTTTTTAACCAACTTGAAGATTTCGACACGGAAGTGCCAGGATATACGCTTCGTCTCATCGCTGATAAGCTGGATATGGAATGGCCCAAAGCGCGAACATGGCTTACAGATACTGCGGATGAAGTACACAACTTTGTCAGCTATCTCATGATTGTCGCAAATCGACCGCGACTGGCGCAGCGCATCGAGAATATTATTAAAGAGGTTTCACGGCCAAATGAGCAACGCATGGATACAAACGAGGGCATAGAACGCTGCATCGATATTTTGAACCCCCAGGTAGAGCGACCCAGGGTTGGCATCCACAACAAGATGTTTGATGGCGTGACGCTCGATGCAGGCAGCTTCATCTCCGATTTGCCCGCGCAAGCCAATCTCATTGTGGGTCACGAAGGTGTGCGCGGCTGCGCCTTTGGCGAGGTAGAGAGCCGTACCAACTGGGTCACTTTTGCCGGTGAACAAGCAAAAATACGTTTTGCTTTGATGCCGGAAGGAACGCCGCCGGAGACTGGCAAATCGACCATCGTCATCCCTTTGGTCTTTCAAGTGAACGAGCTTTCACGCAATGCAGACCACTCGGCGCAACTAGTCTTACGTATGGAAAATCAGGTCGAGACCATTGAACAATCTATTCAAGTAGTCGTTCACGTACAACCGCTACCCCCGCGCATCTCTTTTGAACCCGAAGCATCACAGGCAACCCCTGCCTACGTGGGAACAGCGCGTCGTGGAGCGCCAGCACACGTTCTCATCATCCCGCGCAATGCCGGGGACGAACACTTGATACATCTCAGGGCGCGCATTACCCCAAATGAGGTTGCGACCAACGCCAGACCTGAGTATTTTCAGACCAACGAACCCATCACGCTCAGTATAGATACGAGCAAACATCCTCATGGAAAGCCCTATCTCGCCTCTTTCACCGTTGACTATCTCGTACAGCAAGCACAAGGACCAGCTACCCTGTATGTTCAGGGAGAGACACTTCCTACTGTCTGGCAAAGTATGCACAGAGTGAAAGTGACTGAAAGCCGTGTGGGAGCTGGTTGTGGCATCGGGGTACTCGGTCTGTTATCGCTAGGAGGTCTGGGAGCGGGTCTCGCATCTCACATCGATTTTACCTGGCTATTATTTCTGGCTGTACCGCTGTTATTCATTCTGGCAACCACCGCCATACTATCAACTGCGGTGACACATATACAGCGCGCCGGGAACACACGCACATATATAGAACACGTCGCGCCCTGGGTACGCTGGGGCATCCCAGCTGGCATAGGGGTAGCCGTTGCGCTGGTGTGCATGCTGATAGCCAACGCAGGCACATCCTTTCTCTTAGGCGGGCTGATCGGCGGCATCGCTGGCTTCGCGCTCGGCTTCTCACTGGATGAGGCCAAACCACTGAGAATTAACGCTCCATCAGACGAGAATACATAGATAAAAAGGCACCCGTTCAAACTTTCGCACAAATTCTATTTGCCTGAACAGTAGAGTGGGAATGTGATGAGTAAAAGTTCTATTTTTCGCTATATCTTAATCATCTTGATAGCGCCAGCGTTATTAGCGGTAGTCCTGACCCTATCTATGCTGTTTTTAAAACCACAGAGCGCCCAGGCGAGTCATGGATTAGAAAACCACATCTTCCTATCGCTTGCAGTCACTCCTACAACTCCCCTCACTGTAAACTCTACTACTCAGCCAGACAGCTTCAGCAGTTTTATCAACACTCCTTTTATCATCGCAATTATTGGGGTTATTGGTATGGTGTTGGGTGCAGTGGCAACTGGTATTATTACCTATCACTATCAAAAAAAGTATAAAAAACAAGAAGAATTACAGAAGGCGCAAATTGCCCAACAAGAGGGACAAAACCGCGAAGTACAACAGCGTGAAGCGGCTAAGACTTTCCAGGAACACATTGAAATAT
>DASTKD010000258.1:0-4767 GCA_035716135.1 Ktedonobacteraceae bacterium | reverse complement strand
CGATCGCGCGCTGCAAAAAAACGCCTTTGCTACCATCTTGCTACCGAGTAGCTCAATTTTAATCAACAGTCCTTTCAGCAACGACATCATTTCCACAGTATCTTTAGACGGCACAGGCAGCCAGTATTATCTGACCATGAGCGAATACCTCTCAGGCAAGTTAGCCCTCTCAAGTGGCCCTGGGCATGGACATTAATGCTTGAGAACTCGCCCGGCTTCTCTGTGGTTATGTCTGCTCCTGTTGGTGGCGCTGGCCGCGTGCGATAGCGCACCGGCTCAGCCTACCCAACAACACGTCAATTCTCCTTTGCTCGGCCCTTATGCCGCGACGTTGCCTGCTTCGCAAAAGCGGAGTGGAACTATCGTCGTGGCGGATCGGCAATTCCCCGATGCCGTCAACCCTCTATTTTCCGGCTCCCCCGTCGATTTCGAGCTTCAGTCGGCCCTCTGGGCTGCTCCGGTGGTCTTTGATGACCATTTTCATGCGCAACCCGACCAGTTGACCGAAGTGCCTTTGCCAGAAAATGGGGATGTGCGCGATAACGGCAAGACCATCATTATGCGCCTGCGCCACGACCTGCGCTGGTCGGATGGGCAACCTATCCTCGCGCGCGACTTTCAATACTGGTGGCAACTCGATCAGAATCCCGATACAGGCGCGCTCAACGTCAGCGGCTATGACCAGATTGCCAGCATCGAGACGCCCGATAACTTCACCGTCATCCTGCATATGAAACAACCCTATGGCCCGTATCTGTCGTTCTTGCCCTACGCCGCGCCGTATCATGCCTGGAACCACCTGCGCCCCATTGATCTACAAAATACGTCCCCGGTCATGCTCGCTCCACTTGTCACTGATGGCCCTTATAAGCTGGCAGGCTTCACCAACGGGCAAAGCTACACCCTGATGCCCAACACCAACTACCGCTCGACCACTTTTCGCGGCCCATTTCTGGTACGCTTGCTCTTTCGCGCCTATAGCGACATCACCACCCTACGCGCCGCTATCCTGGCCGGGCAGGTAGATGTTAGCGAAGACTATATGGAATACGAACTTCCCGGCCTCGGTCGCTTATCCGGCCCCACGCGCCTGCTTGAAACGCCCGCCGCAGCCTATGAGCACCTGGATTTCAACCTGACCAACGCCAATTTTCAGGATAGAAACGTGCGCCGCGCTATCTCGCTGGCTATCGATACATGCGCCATCACGCGCGAAGTCCTGCATATGCCCGACTGCTCCCGCGCCACAAATCAGGTGGAACCGCCTCCCTCGCTTTACAACGATACCACCATCGCGCCCCGCGCATACGACGAGGCGACAGCCAGAAAGTTGCTGGCGCAGGCGGGATGGCTTCCCAACGCGCAGGGAATACTCATCAAACAGGGCAAGCCGTTTGTCGTGCGCCTTGTCACAACGGCAGACAATCCCATACGCGCCGCCACCGCCGCGCTCATCCAGCGCGACCTGCAGGCGCTGGGTATCCAGGCGCAGGTACAATATTATCCGCTCAGCTCGTTTTTCGCCGTCTACAGCCGGGGCGGTATCCTAGCGACGGGAGCCTTTGACCTCGCCCTGTTTGGCTACCAGAACAGCCCGGAGCCAGACGATGAATACGGCGTCTTCCATTCCTCGCAAATCCCCACCGCCGCTCAACCCGGCCTGGGCAACTACGGACATATCAATGACCCCATCATCGATCAGGCTTTGACGCTTGGCCGCGACAGCGTGCCATTCGCGCAGCGCGTCCAGGACTATCACCGCTTCCTCGCGCAACTTGCCAGCCAGGTCTATCTGATCCCCCTTTATACTGAAATCAACATCATGACCGTCAGCAACAGAACACAGAATGTGCTGCCCAACCCCGATGTTCTCAAAAATAATTGGAATATCGCCGATTGGTGGGTCAATATATAGCAGCCGGACGCCCACAAGGGGCGTCCCTACATTACACAGACACCCCCATCCCACCCCTGACACAGGCCGGAGGGTGGGGAACCCGCCTGGCATGTAGAGACGCCCCTTGTGGGCGTCCGGGGTGGGGCCACCCTGACAGTCCTATCACACTGGACGTTTGCCCGGTGATCTGCTATGATGGACAGTGTAAATGATATATTGAGTAACCTGTAAACCAGAGTTTCTACCGGGTGCCTTTCCAGCAACGATGGTGGAAAGATGGACACCGGACCTCAAAGGAGAGGGGAAAAATGAAAACGTATACCTCGAAAGAGCGAGGCTTGAAGCCTCATGGATTGCCACACCTGCGTATAGTGCGCCAGCGCAAGGGCTTGAGCCTCGGACAACTGGCCGATATGACCGGTATTCGCCGCGACACCCTGACTCACCTGGAAACCGGACGCGAAGACCCTCAGCCCTACCATGTACGCATCTTAGCGCGCGCGCTGGACGTTCCCCAGCTCGATCTGGTTTCGTAAAAAACGCCCGATCTGCAACTCTTGTTTTCGCCTGTTCGTACAAATACATATACAATCCGCCCGCCACAGTCCGATGAATATGAACGACCGGATGGGGCATTTCCTGATGGTTTTTCCCGACCAAAACAGGGAATGCGCGCCCTCCGTCCTGTAGGGACAAGGGGCGGATGCGGGTTTGGGCGGGGGACTTGTGCTTGTCCTCGTTGGGGTAAGATCATGCGAGGATCATCACAAAATCCAACGAACTCGTGTTGCCACGAGGACAAGCACAAGGCCCCCTCATCCACCCAACCCCGCCCCTTGTCCCTACAGAAGCGGGACGAACGGTTCGTACCATTAACGTATCCAGTCGTCACAATTCAGCAGGGGCAGCGCGGATATGCCCGATAAAAGACGAAAGTAGGAGTGAGCGCACGATGAGCGACCAGGAAATGGAAATGCAGTTTGCCGACCCGGAGTGGCAGCCACCCCGCCAGCGCGGTCATACCTACGAACAGCCGCCATACGTCCCGGTCGATGTGCATGACGCGCCTCGCCAACAAACAGACGGGCCGAAGGATGACTACTCAGACAAGCCTGGTGAAGAGAGCGACTACAGCCGGGGCTATCAGGCATCAGACCATCAATACCAGGAATCCTCTAAAACGCCTCCACAGCAGGCGCAACGTCACCACAATGCTCCTCGCTGGTGGGTTTTGCTCATTGTGGCAATAGTTGTGATCGTCCTGTTAGCCAGTGGTATTGGCGAAGATATTATCGCCCTCTTCTGGCGCATCCTGCTCATTATTGTGGCGGGCGGCATCGCTTTTGCTCTTTTCAGGGCTATCAGCAGGAGTCACCAGAGCGTTAGCTCAGTTGAAACGCACACTTTTTCGGTGGGATTGCAGCCAAAAATCATCATTAGAGACGATGTTGGCTCGATTCGCGTACACTCCGGCGGCGAAGAATATCAGGTCGTCGTCCAGGCCACCAAACGCAGGCGCATTTTGCTGGGTGGCGAGATCGACGTGCATTACGACCAGAATAGCGCCAAAAACTCGATTACGGTCAAGTCTAGCAACGGCTGGTCCTTCATCGGCACCAAATGGGTAGATTTCGACATCACGGTACCACGCAATGCCGACCTTGAACTCAGGAACGACGCCGGGAGTATTACGGTCAATGGTATTAGCGGCCAGGTTTCCTGCGTCACCGACGCTGGTACCATCAAAGTCAGCGACACATGGCTGTGCGGCAACTCAAAACTCAAGACGGACGCCGGCACCATCAACTTCTCCGGCGCGCTCGACCCGCACGGCTCCTATCAAATGACAACCGATGCCGGAACCGTCTCCGTCACACTGCCAGCAAACGCCTCGTTCCGCCTCGACGCCAAAACCGATGTCGGCTCGATCAACAGCGATTTCCCCATTCCCACGCGGCGCGACTTCCCCGGCGGCAAAGCCCGTTGTGATGTTGGCCTGCCGCCCTATCCCACTTTGAAGCTGCGCACCGACGTCGGCTCGATCAACATACGCCAATCGAGCGATTAGAGGTTCAGAGCATAGTGTTCCGGGTGATCGGGATCAATCAGAACGGGAACCAGGCTCCCCTGCGTAAGCGCCGGACATGAGTTCATGATCCACGTCCAGAAGGTATACCTTTGCCCGGTGCGCGGATTCGTCCATGTCGCGGTAACATAATAGTTGTCCCGTAAAAACCCCCAGGCAGTCTTGCCCGTTTCATGCCGTATGGAAGTCACCATAGCAGTAATCTGTCTTCCATGATGTTGCAGCGACCTGAACTTATATACCTGGTAGCCAACCAGCGCAATTGTCAAAGCCATCAAACCAGCAGCAATAAGAAGTTGTATCATAACGATTTTCCCTTCGAAAAGACTTGCAATTTATAAGTAGCGCTTAACTTAAACGTTTGGTGTGAAATAGAAAGGACTTGAAAGAAAGGTATCCTGTATCCTACAGTGAGCTTGTCTATCCCATTCACAAGGAAAAGGAGCTCGCTGATGCTGGACCAAGATACCTTTCTGACTACACTGTACGTGATGATCGATGATTTTTGCCAGTCGCAAGGCTTTCATGAGAAACATCGTCCTGGGCCAGCCGCTTCGCTGTCGTGTAGCGAAGTCGTGACCCTGGCGGTGTTTGGACAATGGGCGCAGTTTCCCAGCGAACGCGCCTTTTATCGCTACGCGCTGCGCCACTTGCGAGCGGCGTTTCCAACGTTGCCTGATCGCGAGCAATTCAATCGGTTGCAGCGGCAGCAACGCGATATCATCGTGGCCTTCAGTGTATTCCTGGTGCAGCAGATGCAAGCGCAACGCTGTTTGTATGAAGC